>JACERO010000025.1 GCA_013911135.1 Candidatus Nitrosopumilus sp.
CAAATTGTTATTAGTTGATAGAGAGTTTTTTACAGCTGGAATAATTTCTGTGATAAAACAAAAACACTTGAAATTTCTAATGCCTGCAAAAAAGACTCCAAGAATTAAAGATGCCATTTTACAATATGTTAATGGAGATAGAAAATCAATTTCAAATTGTATGATACAATCCGCATCAGGGCATGTCGAGTCATTTACTCTAGTCATTTTACCAAACAAGAATGCAAGAAAAAAATCAAATCTTACAGACCAGTACATTACATTTGCAACAAATATTTCACCAAAAGAAATATCACACAACATACAATCCATTCCAACTGATTACAAGCAACGGTGGGGAATAGAGACAGGTTATGCCTGCATAGGAAGATTCAGACCAAAAACTATAGTTCAAACCAATCCATAAGGTTGCTATACTTTTACTATTCATTAATTTTGTACAATGCATGGATTATTACAAATTTGATAATATCTGAAGAATCGGATATACAAAATTACAAACCAATCATATCAATTGAAACTCTCAAATATTTCTTTGTGAAAATGATTGTGTATTATTTTAGAAATAACAAAAATAATTATTTCCTAGAATGTGTAATTTGATGTACTTTCCCATCTACTGAAATACATAGTTACAATAAGCGATGAATTTTGAATTATCTGACAGCTTTACGTATTGTCTGATTTATCACTCTGGAGAAACTTACAGATTTTGATGAATCCCTGATCTGTTTTGATTGTCTCTCACGTAATTTCTTAAAGAGATCATCATCAAGTACTATGGTGATACGTTTTCCCATGATGTAATTCATTACTTCATACATTTTAAGTTGTTTGTTTTTTATTGTGACTGATTACCATTCATAATTCTATGTAAAATTATTTTGTATGATCTATGCCTAATTTTCTACAATTCAAACTTTAACAAATTTTAACTCCTAGAAAATTTTGTGGTCCCGTGGGGCGGAATTGAACCACCGACAACCCGGTTTCTGTATGCCTGATATGCTGTTATTTGGTCAGCCATCTAAAGCCAACAACTACAGCCGGAAGCTCTACCAGGCTGAGCTACCACGGGACAAGGAAAACGAAGATCTATACTATTAAAAAACTATCGTAGGTAGGTTTGTCAATTTGATCGTTATAACGTACTATACGCATAAATACTCTTGACAGATTTTTAAGCTTAATGTCAAAGCTAACATTATCTTATTCTGGTTATGTTGTTGCTCCCTATTTGCATAATCATAGATCTATTGAACTAAAAGAAACTTGGATTAATTCAAAAAATATTGAAAAATTGTTTTTTGTTACGGGTACATTTTCTAATGAAAGCAAACCATACTTTTCTGATTCTACTAATCATTATCTTCTAGCTAAATTCAAAGATAGTGCACTGATATCACAAGATCTTGCTATGTATAACCAAGAAAAAACTTCTTTTGTATTTAATATCAAAGATGATCTCTTCAAAAGAGAAGTTAAAGGAGAAACTAATTTTGTTTCAGTATATTATTTAGAGTATGGAGAAGATGAGGAAGATCTCCAAGTAATTGCAAATCTCTTGATAAAAAGAGAGAAAATTGAGAAAGCTGGACTGGGAAACATGAATACCTGTTGCTTAAGTCCTTCAAAGTTTACATTTCCATACTCTGAAAATATTGTAGTCATTGAAGTTGCAAGTGAAAAGAGTCATCAAAGTCTACAGAAATACTGCGAACAAACACGACGTGATGTTAACAGAAAAGGATTAACATTGACTAACTTGATGAGTCTATCCCTTCTTGATCAACTAAAATAGAAAAGTTAAATATTCGAGCAAAAACTGTTTTGCATGAGCAAGCCATCTGATCTTGGTTCTTTGAAAATTGGTTCTTACATTCTATTACCACATTCTGATCAACCAAGTGGTGAACCATGCAGAATTGTTGAATATGATACATCAAAACCAGGAAAACACGGTTCAGCAAAAGCAAGAATTGTTGCTCAGGGAATTTTTGATGGTCAAAAAAGACCTCATGTAGGACCCGTTAGCATGCAAATTCACATCCCGTTAATTAACAAAAAAGTCGGCCAAATCATTTCAATTAATGGTGACGTCATACAAGTAATGGATTCTGAAACATTTGAGACAATTGATGTATCTATGATTGATGATGAAGTTAAAGGTAAATTAGAAAATGGGCAAAATGTAGAATATTGGGTTGTAATGGATAAAACTAAAATCATGCGCGTTAAGAACTAATGCGGGTGCTGATGATGAGCGGAAAAGCCGTCTGATTTTTGATGAGGATTATGAGTAATGAAGCATCCTTTTTCAACAAATCTGAAAAGTTTGTTGAATTAAATATTTTTTAGATCATGAAGTTAGGTTCTCTTTTTTCAGGTGGAAAAGACAGCACTTTTGCTATCTATCTGGCACAAAAACAAGGACATGAAGTTACCTGTCTTCTAAGCATTTTTACAAAATCCGAAGAAAGTCATTTACTACATTATCCAAATTTACAATGGACAAAATTACAATCAGAATCTATGAACATTCCTCAATTAACCATTAATTCCAAGTCTGATGAAACTGTTGATGAATTATTTGCACTAGAGAAATTATTACAAAATGCTAAAGATCAATTCCATATTGAAGGACTGGTTCATGGGGGAATCAAAAGCCAATTTCAAAAAGAAAAATTCGAGTCTCTTTGCTCAAAATTAGACTTGGTTGCAGTTACACCATTGTGGAATACCGAACCAGAACAATACATGAATGATTTACTGGATTCCAATTTTGTTTTTATTATGATAACTGTATCTTCTGATGGTTTAGATGACACTTGGTTGGGAAAGTCGATATCAAAATCTGATATTACTACTTTGAAGCATTTATCTGATAAATTTGGATTCAATTTGAACTTTGAAGGAGGAGAAGCAGAAACATTTGTGGTTGACTGCCCTCTCTTTTCAAAATCGATCAAAATCAACCAAGCCAAAAAAATATGGGATGGATATAGAGGAAGGTTTGAAATAATGGATGCTGGGTTGAATTACAATGCTTGAAGGTCTTAAGGATAGTTTGGGTGCTGCAATCAAGAAGATTGTAAAATCTTCAGGCATAGATGAGGAACTCATCAAAGAACTCTCTAAAGATGTTCAAAGGGCATTACTGCAATCTGATGTTAATGTCCGATTAGTTCTTGAAATTACAAAAAATCTAGAGGAGCGAGCACTAAATGATACTCCACCTCCTGGCCTTTCACGAAAAGATCATATTGTAAAGATACTTTATGACGAGCTTTCAAAATTACTAGGAAATGAATCTGATTTTGAATTTAAACCAGGAAAACAAAATAAAATAATTTTACTTGGAATTCAAGGTAGTGGTAAAACCACAGTTACTGCAAAACTTGCCAAATTTCTAACTGGACAGGGATACAAAGTTGGGGTTGTAGGTGCTGATACCTATAGGCCTGGTGCATTAGTTCAACTCAAAACAATGTGCGAAAAATCAAGTGTTGAAGTATATGGTGAAGAAAACAACAAAGATTCTCCTAACATAGTAAAAAATGGACTGAAACATTTTGGAGGACAACCATTAGATGTTATTCTAATTGATACTGCAGGACGACACAAAGAAGAGAAAGACTTGCTTGAAGAAATGTCTAGAATTAATAAAGTTGCAGAACCTGATTTAGCATTACTTGTAATTGATGGAACAATTGGACAACAATGCTATACTCAGGCAGAAGCATTTCACAAAACTATCCCTGTTGGTGGTGTGGTCATTACAAAATTAGATAGCTCTGCAAAAGGTGGTGGTGCACTTGCAGCATCTGCAGCTACTGGTGCACAAATAATGTACATTGGTACTGGTGAACGAATTGATGATTTAGAAAAATTTTCTCCTACGCGATTTGTTGGACGATTACTTGGAATGGGTGATATTCAAGCAGTACTAGATTTGGCAAAACAGTTAGAAGATGAAGGTGATGATGTAAGAATGAAAAGAATCTCTAGTGGAAAAATGAACATGGAGGATTTCTTATTTCAGTTAGAAGAAGTAACTAAAGTAGGCTCATTGAAAGGAATTCTTGAGAGTATGCCTGGTATGTCAGGAATGGTAAAAGAAGACCAATTAGATCAGATGGAAGGTAGAGTAGAAAAATGGCGATACATTATTCAAAGTATGACCAAAGCTGAAAAAGCTAATCCCTTGGACTTGCTTAACTCATCAAGAATCAAACGAATAGCTCGTGGTTCTGGCTGGCCAGAAGGTGAAGTTAAAGAACTTATCAAAAATTACAAAAACTCGAAAAATATGATGAAGGCATCCAAAGGACGCCAAATGCAAGGCACACTTAGAAAAATGGGATTAGGATAGTCTTAATCACAAAACTCTCTTCTGAAATGTCTAATTATCAAAAAATTATCCCTATTGTAAATCAAATCTTAAAAAAATATCCATTATGTGACAATTGTTTAGGGAGACTATTTTCAAAACAATTACATCTTTCATCAAATAAACTTCTTGGCAAAAAACTCAAAAAAAACCTAAACTCTACTCAAAAATGCTATATCTGTAAAAATCTGTTTGACAATCTTAATCATTTTTTGAAAATGATGATAGATATTTCATCAAATTATTCTTTTTCTTCATTTAGTGTAGGTGCAATGATTAAACCTTCTATTATTGATAGAGATGATTACATTCGCTCAAAATACAAACTAAAAGGAATTGATGGCATAAAGACTGATGTATCTCAAGAATTAAGAAAATCATTTTCTAGAAAAACAAAAAAGAATATTGATTTTTTGGATTCAGATGTAACTTTTACAATAAACTTCAAAGATGAATCTTGCCAATTGCGTTCAAAATCAATTTCTCTTTCTGGAAGATATGTCAAGACTTTAAGAGGAATTTCACAAAAGCAAAAGTCTTGTTCTAATTGTTTTGGAAAAGGATGCAGAACTTGCAATTTTCATGGTATTTCAGAATTTGATAGTGTTGAAGGAATAATCTCTAAATTCATCTTTGAAAAATTTGGTGGAACCACTGCTAAATTTACATGGATTGGTGGTGAAGACAAATCTAGCCTCGTTTTAGGTACTGGAAGACCATTTTTTGTTAAAATTCAAAATCCTCTTAAAAGAAAAATAAAATCGACTTCAACAAAATCAACATTTCTTAAAATAACTAATCTCAAAATTGTTCGTGAATCTCCAAAAAAACCTCTTAAATTCAATTCATCAATTGAGGTGAAAATTTCTACAGAAGATAAAATTGACTCAAAAAATCTAAAAAAATTAAAAGATCTCCAAAAACATCCTGTAGTAGTTTATGAAAAATCTGGAAAACGTTCTGAGAAAAAAATCTTCTCTGTAAAGTATAAAAAAAATTCTAGCAATACATTTACCTTATTTATCAAAGCTGAAGGAGGATTACCCATAAAGCGATTTGTAAATAGTGATGATGTCTCACCTGGAATTTCTCAAATTCTTAATATATCGTGTATGTGTCAAGAATTTGATTTTCTTGATATTGAAGTACAATGATAACAATTAACTAACGTTAAAATTGTAAAATAATATGCCAATAAGAAAAAAAGGTAAACACAAAAGACGTGCTGATCAAACAGCTGATAGGCGTAGAAAAAAGCATGTAAAATCTGGAAAAGCCAGATCCTGATTAAATCAACATTTTTACATTCAAAATTGTCGAGGAGGATCATTGGATCCATTAGTACGTTTGAAAGATGCACATACAAAAGGAATAATTCCTGATGATGTGTATGATCTTACAGTAGAACGTTTTCCTATTGCTGTTGCAGGAATAAATAGAATTGAAAAAGCTTCAGGAATTAAATTCCCTGTTGCATATGTAGAACCTTCTCTTGTAATATCATCTACAGATCCAAATTCTTATGAGTATGGAATTCTGTTTGCAAGAACAATCCCTGTGATGTTTGAAGAAAAATTTCAGGTTGTAATCCAAATTTCTGCACCTCTAGTTGCTTATGGGCTTAAAGGAACAATTCATGCGATTCTAGCACATGAGTTTTTGCATTTTCTGGAATTAATAAGAAAAATTTCAAAGATGGAGTTACTTTCAGATGAAATTTCTGGAAATTTATTTGAAAATGTTTACAGTGATGAAACTAGGTTGTTTGAACCCAGAGTAGTCTTCAAAGATCGTACTTTGTTAGCTCACATCACAAAAAAATTCCCTGCTGGTTTTCGTGATTATAAACTTGAAGACAAGGCAATAAAATTTTGGGCTGATAGAGATCTTCCTAAAACCAACATCTCTTTGGATACTAACACTGTAAAATTATCTGTGGAATCTCTTTCTAAAATTAAACTGGCTCCTGCGTTTATTTCAAAAATTGAAGCATTACAAGAAAAAAGTTCTAAAATTCGTAAAAAAAAATTGTATTAAATTCGTTAGCATCTTTGAAAATGTTGAAAAGTTTTTCTAGGATTATTTTCTTATTTCTATTAAAATATTCTCATCATACCATTTGATTTTCTCTAAATCATCAAAGTTTTTCTTGATATTTTGTTGGAATATTTCTAGAGATTCATCAAAGGTTTCTTTGTCGTATAGGGCAAAAGTGGAATAGTGGCTGTTTTGAGATTGATGGACTAGTCTATCAAGACTAGATGTTCTAGAATATCCAAACACTCTAGTGGAGTGTATGCTCATATCTGCATTTTTTATATGCTGTTCTAATTCATCCAACTCATACAAACGATCCTCGTTCTCTGTAAATAATGGAAAGTGTTCTCCCCAAATACTTCTTGAATTTTGATTTCTTAGTCTAGTGTAGATAAAGAAATATCCCTCATCTTTGAGTGCTCTTAGTGATTCAGACAAAAACTTTGGAACATCAAAATGGTGTATTGCATTAAAGGTAACAATACAATCAATTGAATCATTTTCTAGAGGAAGTCGGTTTGCATCTGACTGTCTCACACAAAAGTTTGTAATGTTTTGCTCTACAAGATGATATTCTAGTGATTTAAGCATATTTTCATTATTATCTATACAGTGAATGTAAAATGAATTATCAAAGCATCTCAAAAACTCTAGGGAATATCGTCCATCACCGCAACCAATGTCTGCCATGCTAATTTTGGCTTTTTCTTTTAGTTTGTCTTTTATGTATAAAATTGGTTTTGTATCAAGTGTTCTCACACTTTGATATTTTGAGGCAATATTTGAAAAGTGGGTATACATGTCATGCGAGTTTAATTTAATTTCATTTTGTATTTTTAACAAGGCTAAAAATACAGTTTCATCACTTATGAATGCATTGTGAAATAAAAATAAAGAGATAATATATAATATGGCATAATATAGTATATGGTACTTGTACTGATAGAAATTGCAGTAGGAATTCTATTAGTGATATTTCTAATTATCAAGGCAATTAAAACATCTTCTCGTGATGTTGTGGGGGTTGATATGAACTGTAAAAAGTGTGGGATTAAGACACACGGGTTACCATGTCCAAAATGTGAACCAAGAACCAAGTCATTTGGTGTTTAATTTTTATTCCAAATTGTAATAGATATTACCAAAAAAAACTAGTAATTACTGCTTATTGTTGATTAAAAATTTATTTAATTAATAAAAACTCACTACTTGAATTCTGTTAGGCCACATTTTCCACATGTGTTTCTATCTTTGTGTTCTGACATAAACACACCTTTTCCACATCTTGCACAAACTTTTCTAGTTTTTGTTACTTTGTCACCATCAACTTTGTAATATGAATAAACATTTGGACTAGAACCTTTCTTGCCTGCCATTATTTAGATTTCTCCTCTTCTTTGGATTCTTTAGCTGGTTTCTCATCTATTTTAACTTCTGCATCTTTAGCTGGTTTCTCTTCAGCAGGTGCTTCTTCTGTTGCCTTTTCAGCTTCTGCTAGTTTTGCTTTTGTCTTTTCTAGTCTTGAGAAAATTGTTGGGTTGATCTGTTTTTTTGTCAATCCTTCATCATCATAAACATAGAAAATTCCTGTAATCAATGGTTTTCCTACATGGTTCTTCAATCCCATTGGAATTACAACTTTACCATCCAGTTTGAATTTTTTAGTAACCATCTCTACTGCTTCCATTTTTTTGAGTTTACCTCCCAATCCTGTAAAGTTACATGTTATCTCTCTTCTAGATAGGAATGTATTGTCTACGTCTGTAATAGCCTCAATAATGGACATGTACCCAAAATCCTTTGGATATTTCATATAAACCTTGATTGTAATTGGAAAAGAAATTTAAGAAATTCCTGCAGATAAATGTCATGGAACGCTATATGCTACATTTTAAAAATAAAGGCTATGGTCCTGAACATTCACGTGAGATAATTAACAAGGCTAGAGATCTTACATCTGATCTGAATGCGTCAGTTCGAGTTGCCAGAATTGCTAGCAAATTTGTAGAGTTAGATGTAGGAGTTGAAAAAGAAGATCTAGACACACTTGTTGAAACCCTATCTCCAATTGGGTCTATAGATAATATTCGACATGTCATTGAAGAAGAGATCGATAAGGAACAAGGTATCAAAGATGGAGTTTTTTACTTTAACAATGAAAGATTTTGGGAATGTCATGAGGCGTTGGAAGGTGCTTGGAAACAGTGTTTTGGACGAGAAAAAGAACTTCTTCAAGGAATAATTCTATTTGCAGTTGCATTTGCTCATGCTCAAGAAGATGAACTCAGTATCGGAATTGGAATGCTACATAGAGTTTTAGAAAAATTAGGCACTTCTCCTTCTGAATATCACTCAATAGATGTAGATAGAATTAGAAACAAAGCAGTTGAAATGCAACAAGCAAACAACTTGACTATTTTTGAGATTTAATTAATTCTAAAGCTTTTGGAACTACTTCTGCACCTTGAAGCAAACCGATACTTCCTTTCTTAGCTTGTTCTTCAGTCATTCTTGTTGTTCCATCATTTTTAATAAAATCACCTGAAACTAAAACTGGAACTGGATCATCACTATGTCCTTTGTTAATACATGACGTTGAATGATCAGCTGAAATGATAATTGCAACTTTACTTGAATCAATATTTTCAACAAGAGTTTTGAAGAATCTCTGATCAATTTCTTCTATGTTTTTTGTCTTCCCAATTGCATCTCCATCATGACCAAACTCGTCTGGTCCCTTGAGATGAACGTATATTGCATTTTGAGTTTTCATAGCATCAGCAGCTACTCTTGCTTTTTCTTCATAATCTGTTAGTCCACCTGCTTCAAATGCTTTCATCTTGAGAACTTCTGAAATTCCAAGCTCTACTGGCATGTCAACTATGCATGAAAATTTCATAGCGTATTTTTCATTAATCGGAATTACATCTGGATATTTGTTACCTGCATCTCTAAGCAAAATACAACTTAGTTGCTTTTTGTCTTGTTCTTGTCTTTTCTTGTTCACTTTACTTTCTTTCATGATATTGATTGATTGTTCTGAAAACTCATTTACCAAATTTGCAGTAAATTTAGAATCTTCAGTTCCCTCTAGTGGTAAACATTTTTCAATTTTTAGGAAATCTCCAACGGCTTTTGCTACTCCCATACCTCCAATATTGCTATATGCTGGATCTGTATTGGTAATTCTTGCAGATAATTTTTGAGATCCTACTCTAATTCTAACTGTTACTCTGTGTCCAATTGTTGGAGAAACTACAACTGATGTATCAGGATGTGAAAATTTGATCTTTTCTTCAATTTCTTTTGCTATTCCACATGTGTCTTCTTTTTCAATATGCCTTCCTGCTCTTCTATCTGTGATTATCCCTTCTTCATTTAATGTAGAATAATTTCCTCTTAATGCTAAATCTCCATTCTTAAAATCAATCCCAATACCTATGGCTTCAATCACTCCACGACCAACATACTCTGTATGATTGAATTTGTATCCTAACATGTTGAAAACGGCAATGTCTGATTCTGGTGCAATTCCTTTTCCAACAGAAATTACCTCTCCTATTGCACCATTACTGGCAATTTTATCCAAAGTTGGTGTATTTGCAGCCTCTAATGGCGTTTTTCCATCTAGATCTGGATGTGGAAGATCTCCTACACCATCTAAAAGAACGTAAATCATATGAATATCTGAATTATCCAAAATAACCATGTCTATCAAAGTTCTGATACTTTCCTTTAAAGCTTACATCAAAATATGCGATCACAATAAAATATGAAATAAATTTTTCATAGTTTTTTTAATTTTCAAAAACATTCATTTTTTGATGAAAATAATATTTTTCTGATATTGTAAAAATTTTATTGCATTTTTTATAATTTCTATATTGATTAGATCTTAGTAAACGTTTTAACAGACATTTACTTCCAATAATAATTATGGGAGATATGCGCAAGGGTTATGTTTCTGAGCGTTTCATGATTGTTTCAAAAAAACATGACAAAGTTGTTGATCCAAAAAAATTTCCTTTCGCTCCTGGCAATGAATCCATGACAAACCCTTCTGTTTTGTCTCTTGTTGCACGAGAAGGAATGTTGCAACGTCTTCAAGATAATGAAGATGAATATGTAAAGAATTGGTCAATTAGAGTTTTTGAAAGTAAGAATCCCATAGTTTCAGTAGACACTGAAAATTCTTACAGCGATAGACCTTTCTATAGCGAACCTGCATACGGCTATCATTATATTGTAGTTGCATCACCAAATAAAAAAGACACATTTGCAACAATCGATACTGAACAATGGTCAAACGTTCTTGTTGTCGTTCAAGATAGATTGAGATGGCTTTATACGCAAAAAGGAGTAACTTATGTTTCAATTTATGGCGACCATGGTGAACTAGCTGGTAATACAAATCCTCATCCTCACCTTCATCTTCTTACACTTTCCACAATTCCTCCAATAATTGAAGAGGAAGTAGAAGCCTCTCATAGAATTCTAAATGAAAAAGGTGTTTGTCCTATGTGCCAGGTAGTAAATGAGGAAATTGCTGGTCCTAGACAGATTCTTCAAACAGAAGGATTTATTGCATTTTGCCCATGGGCTCCTTCATATCCATACGAATTTTGGATTTCTCCCAAAAAACATACCACTAGTTTCTCAAAAATTGCTCAAAAAGAAATCAATGATTTATCATTAATTCTTAGGTCCACCTTGGGTGGCCTTTCAAAAACTGTCAAAAATGTAGCCTATAATTTGGTATTCCATCTTTCTCCTGAAAAGAAAAACAGCAAACAAATTCACTGGCATATTGAAGTATACCCAATTACCAAACCTTGGTCTGGATTAGAACGTGGATATGGGATTTTCTTAAATGATGTTTCTCCTGAACAAGCTGCAGAAAAACTTGGTGCAGCATGCCGGAAAGAATTAGCCAACCTAGTTGGAATTGTATGATTTTCTGCATGGTTTATTTATCAACTAAAATTTGTTAGAATCATGGCAATAGAGAAATGGCTTGCAATCACTAGTGTTGCTTTGTTTGTAATGTTTGCAGGAGAAATGATTTCAGTTTATAACTTTATGATTAATATTCCTGAGGATGATGGATTTTTAAGAACATTTGAACCAGATTCTAAACTAATTCAATTCATTTCAATTGGTGTTGCCCCAGCTGGAATTTTAGCTGGAGTTGCTTTTATCATGTCAAGGCGATATGGTTCAAAACTAATTGGTGGAATGATTGTTGCAGGTGGAGTAATTTTGTTAGTAGGAATGTATGTTTGTTATTCTATGATAAATAGAATTGAAGATGATTATATTACAGATGCAGTAAGATACTTACCAATCTTGTTTATGGCGTTGTCTATTCCTGTTATGGGTGTTGGGACTTATTTATCAAAACAGAAAAAGATTCGTCCTAAAAAAGAATACTTCTAGATGTGATCAAATCTCAACTCATTTGCAATATGCTTGAAACCAAGTTTTTCATAAAATGGTTTTACATCATCTGTACAATCTAAAATTGTCTTGTAACAACCACTGTTCTTTGCAAATTCAAGAAGATACTTCATGATTTTCTCACCTATTTTTTGTCCTTGAAAATTTTTGTCTACTACAACATCTTCAATATGGCCTACTAGTCCACCTTTGTGAATGAATTTTGGTTCAATTAGAAGTGTTGTGGCTCCTACTATTTTACCATCTAATTCTGCAACTGCTATTATATGATCTGGATTTGAATTAATTTTCTCAAAAATCTTCTCAGCATTGTTTTTGTCAATATCACTTGCTTGTCTTAATGAATCAAGTGTTGTTAGAAATCCATTCCAGAGGTCCTCTTTTCTTAATTCTCTGATGATCGGTTCACTCATTTTTATTTTCAGATCTTTCCTAGTTTTTTAATATAGTCCTGATATGCTTTTTTGTACGATGCTTTGTTGCCAATATCTGTAAATCCTTTCTTTGTAATGAAACTAGTAACTAATTTTTTTCTGTTCATGGCTTTTTTTATAACATCATCCATTCCGTATGGCTTATTTTTTGGAATAAAACTCATAATTTTGGGTTCCATTACATAACATCCCATGTTTACATTAGCTTTGATCTCTGGTTTCTCATTCCAGCTTACGACTTTTCCAGTTTTGGAGGTTTCAATTACCCCATAAGGTAAGTTAGTTTTGTATTCATTTAGACTCATTGTAACAAATGCCTTTTTTTTGGTATGTTGCTTTATCATATTTCTAAGACTAAAATCAAAAATTGAATCTCCATATATGCAAACAAAAGTATCATCTATGAATTCTTCTGCAGTTTTGAGCTGACCCGCAGTAGCTAGTGGTTTATTTGAAATTGCATATTCTATGTTAACTCCAAATTGTTTTCCATCTTCAAAATACTCTTCAATAGTTTTTCTGAGATAACTAACACACAAAACAATTGATTTGATATCATTTTTTCTTGTCCACTCAATTAGATGTTCCAAGATTGGTTTTTCACCTAATGGCAACATTGGTTTTGGAAGAAATGTTGTGTATGGTTGAAGTCTTGTACCTAATCCTCCAGCAAGAATAACTGCTTTCACAAATATCATTTAAGTACTGACTATTTATGTTCAAGGATAGATTTTGACTAAATGTGTATCAAATAATTTTTAAAACTTTTTTCAAAACATTGTTTGGATTTTCTCCAAAAACTATAATCATTGGTTCTTTTCCAAAATCCCCTTCATGATAAATCACATCAAATACTTTCTTTGAGTTTTTGATTACACTTTTTATTCCCCATTCTATTGTAGAACTTTTTAATTTTACATTTTTAGGCTCTTGACTTCTATTGTAACTAGAAACTATTAATTTTGATTTTTTTATTTTTGATATGGTCGAGTTTTGATATTTTAGATTTATTGCAGAACAAATTTGTGGAAATTTTTTATTCATTGTCAATACCGCTGTTGCAACATGCTTTGAGCCTCCATATGTCAAATTTCCTGCAAGTTCCACATATTTTCCAGTTTTAACAATTCTTCCAGAAATTCCTAGAATATCTTCTGTTGACTTTGGTTTTGGTTTGGAATATACAAAATTTGTTTGGCATTCTGGAATATTTTTATATACATTTTTGATTTCTACAAATTTAGTAATTGCAGCTGATAACTCTGAATTAATTTTATCATATTCTCGAATATCTGTTATTACAACTCCATTTCCTACATTTTTTGCATTTTTTATTGAGTTGGAAGTAAATTGTTTGGCAAATCTTACTGATTCTCTTATACTTTTATTTTTTGCAAGTGCAAAAATTATAGCTGCAGAATAGTTACATCCACTACCATGATTAATTTTAGAAATTTTGTCTCCTGAAATCAAATATCTATTGTTTTTTTCTAATATGAAATCTGATATTTGATTATTTTTTGTCTCAATTCCTGTAATTACAACATTTTTTGCTCCCATTTTTTGAATTATTTTTGCAACTTTTTCAAGTGTTTTTTTTGTATTAATCTTGGTTTTTGCTAGAATTTCAGCCTCAAATTTATTTGGTGTAATTATTGTTGCAAGAGGAACCATAAATTTTTGAAAATCTTTGATAGCTGATCTTTCTATTAACGATCCACCTGTAGTTGATTTGAATACAGGATCAATAACTATTGGAATCTTTGATTTTTTTAATTGATGATAAAGTATTTTGATGATTTGAGAATTGTATACCATTCCAATTTTTATCCCGTCAATTTTAAAATCTGATGTAACAGCCTCTAACTGATTTTTTAGAATTTTTTGTAATACTGGTTCAATCATACCAAAGCTTGAAGTATTTTGACCTGTAATTGCAGTAATTACTGTTAAACCATGTACGTTAAATGAAGAAAAAGTTTTGATATCACTTTGAATACCTGCACCTGATGAAGGATCAGAACCCCCAATTGAAAGTAAATTCATAATATTTTCTTATTCTCAGTACTAATCTGTTTTTCCTTTAAACCTCTAATCTTTATTGATGTGTGATTGGATTTTTTGATATCAATTTTATACTTCAATGACTTGCTTAATACTTGTGACTAAAATTCATGTGATAATTGATTCACCCCCTGAAGAATTACGGTGTACAACTTGTTTGTTGCCTATGCAATACCAAGCAAAGAAAGATGATAAATTCCTATGGCAATGTTTCAAATGTGGAAAACAATATCTTGTTTCTGGAAATATTGATCATGACATAGAAGAGAGTTGGAGTCCACCTAGATAACAAACATGTCTGAAATAGAATCTGTAAAATCTGAAAATCAAAAACTTCGAAATTACATTTCATTAATTTGTCTGAAATTGAATTGGAACTCATCCTAAAACAGATCATTTTGTAAACATTTGATGATAATACAGATCTAACAATGACATCTTCAAATCTTTTACATGATTCATAAAGAAATGTCAGATCTTCAATGGAGTACTATTGCACCA
>JACERO010000070.1 GCA_013911135.1 Candidatus Nitrosopumilus sp.
CAATCAGATACGAGAAGAATTGTGATAACTATCTTGGATTTGTTTACTTGGCATCAATTCTGATGTATTGGAGGGTTTTAGGATGAGTTGGTAGTATCAACAAACTCAACTTCAAATCGTGGATCTTCAAGTATGTTAACAGTAGTTCCATTAATCACCCATTCTAAAACAAATGGAGTTCCAAACAAGACATATTCTTCAGGAATATCTGTAAAAGTTTTCACATCAGTATAATGAAGTGTGGAATTATGAGAAACAGTTAATGTTTTCTCATATTCTTCGTTTGTGATTTGTTCAATTTCATCAATTACAGGTGCAGATGTTTCAAAAGTTAATTCATACTGTATTGCAGTTTCATTTATCACAACAAGTTTTGAGGATTTTCCTTCTTGCACAATTTCATCAAGTTCATCCATTTTTGCCATATCTAATGGTGCCATCATCATTACCGCATCAGGACTTTCTACATCAGTCACACCTTAAGTACTAATTACAAGATTTTCAGCGTCATCTGGAATTTCAACTATTAGGTCCTCAAGATTTTCAGTACTATCAAGTGTGATTGTTTGAGTCCAAGTAACAGGTTTTCCTATTTCGATTTCATCATGAACTAGTGTAGAGGTAACATTATGCACCGGCACATCCAGATTTAGTAGTTCAACTGTTGGAACATTGACAGTATGTAAAGTATAATCCAACATGTAATTGTTGTAAATTTCTTGTATCTCTAATTGTGAAAGAGCTGTTTTGTATATCACTACATCATCAAGCATTCCTGAAAAGAGATTAGATGATTCTGGAGATCCTCGTAATGTGTTGACATATGCACCAATTACAATGTCAGCATCAGATTGAGCAATGTCACCTGAAACAGCATAATCCAATTGACCCTCAGACATTTCAAAGGTGTCAGGTAAGGATATTTGTCCTTGAGATGTTCCATTTACATACAGTGAAATAGAACTGCCATTTTTTACTGCAGCAATATGAGAAATACTGTCTATTTGCATATCACCAGATATTTCAGTCCAAGTGATTCCATCAAAGATTGAAAACTTGACAGTATGAGGTGGTGGAATTACATTGTTTATTGATAAAACAAAAGAATTCTCTTTTGATAATATTGTTAATTCAGCAGAAGCACCATCATATTCAGGCAGTACCCAAGTAGAGAATGTTACTTTATCGACAATTTCATTTAATGTTGTATCAGTAATTGTTACAAAATCCTCAGTTCCGTCAATGTATAATTCATTTGTGTTATCCGTGGAATTTTCTGAAATTATTTCAGATGAATTTGTAGAATTTTGCTGAGACAAAGAAAGTAGGTCAATTGTTTCAATTATTGGTTCAACTAATGGTTCTGTGTCTGTAGAGTTTGTGGGTAGTGTGTCTGTTACATCAATAGGCGGTCCCGTATCTGTTGCGTTAGTAGAGGTTCCTGTGTCTGTTGCGTTAGTAGATGTTCCTGTGTCTGTTGCGTTAGCAACTAGATCAGCTGAAGGTTCGGATAAAGTTTGATTGCTTATTTCTTGAGCAAAAGCCAATCCCCAACTACTAGAAGCGTAAAATGGCATAACACCAACAGGAGAAAGCAAAATCAAAATGAAACATAAAGAAAAAAATCTTTGTGCATTAACACTTAATGATTCTGAATTTAGTATGTTAGAATCAAAACGAATTAGTGTAAATAATGTAATCGGGAAAAGCACCAACACCAAGAAAGACATTTGCTGTTCTTCAGCGTATTGAATCAAATTAGAAACAGAATTAACAAAATCAGAGAAAAATCATTCGTTATTTACAGCGTAGCTAATTGGGGTATCAGTAAAAGCAAACGCCAAACTAAGTGGGAAAGCAAATAACAGTAATGAAAATAAGATAGTTATACTTAACAGTACTTGAGATCTTACAATATTCATATTATGTTCTCCAAAAAAACTATTTTTGATCGATACTTAAGTGATCTATTGATCTGTAGTATTCCTATAAATCGAAAACATAGTCATAAAAAATTTGATCGCTAAAAAAATTGAAGAGAGATTTCATCAAATGGACATACAGTACTTGTGATTGAAAAAAATTATGTATGAAATTGAATGAATTTAGAATTATTTTGTGTTAAACAAGGTTTTGAAAAATCCAAAAACATTTTCAAAAAATAAGTTTTCTTGTGATGGTTTTTCATCTGTTTTAATTGCATGACATAATCCATTTACCAATTCAGTTCCAGCACCACATGTTGGTTCTTTATCTGTTTTAATCACTTGACATAATCCATTTACCAATTCAGTTCCAGTACCACATGTTGGTTCTTTAGATTCAGGTATTGATGGTGATTCAGGTGTATTTGTAGATAAAGATGAAACATCAGAATCATTGTTATCAGAATTCAAAATAGGTGATACAGATTCATCTAATCCTACAGCCTGATAAATTGAATCATATTGAGAATAATTTGTGTCAAACCATTCTTTGTATGATTCCTCATTGTTCTATCTATCAACATAGTATTGAGGATCTTTTGATTCATCTACAAATGATGTAATAGTTTCTATCAACTCAGTAGTTGGAATTTCTTCAACGGTTGCAACAAAATCAAAAGTAGATTCCACCGAATTATCCAAATACGTGCTTGTAATAGTATATTTTCCATCTAATTTCCACAATCCACCATCAGTAGAATATTGTTTATCAAAATTAGTGTTTTCAGGTAAAAATTGATCTATAGTTAATCGAGTGTTAAAAGGATCTAAAATTTGTGTAATAACATATTCATTAGAAATAACATCACAAAGTTCTGTTGAAATAGATACTTTTTCGCCTTTAGTATATGATGTATCATCTAAATGAATTGAAATTTTAGAGTTATCAATACAAGAACCTTGTGCAATTTCAGTAGTTGTGTCTGTAGTGGTCTCAGTAGTTGTCGTTTCTCCAGATGATACAAACAGTACTAATTTTTCACCATAGTATTGTCCATGCTCAATTCTAATTGTATATGTGCCTTCAACGAAATTATTAGTGGAATTTACTAAATACTCTGTACCATTAGGAAAACATCACTTGTTGCAGTAGTTCCAATTGGTGTGATAACTATAATTGTTGTATCCGTTTCTGAAGAATAATCAGGAACAATCCAATTTGCATCTATTGCATCACCCACAGCATAAGTGGATTTATCACTATACACCGTAATTTGATTAATAGATCCCAAGATTGCCTCAGAATCGATAGTTACTGTAATAGTTTCAGTATTATTTCCGTCAAAAATATCATCAATCATATACTCAAATGATGTTGTACCAAGAAATCCTGAATCAGGGGTAAATGTTATCGTGTTATCGCTGTTGACTATAGCAAGTCCATCAAGACCAGATACATCAGAAATTGTGACATGCAACATATCGCCATTCAAATCTGTGTTATCATTAATTACTGTGAATGATACAGATGTGTCTTTGTTCATATTCTCAGAGAAGTCTAATGCGATGGGTGGGGAACCAATTGTTGCTAGGATAGAGAAGGATTTTTTATTGTATTCAATTACAGCAGATCTTCCAGATTCTGTTTCGGGGTTAATTATTAAATTTGCAACACCATTTTTGTCATAATTTACAAAAGACCCAGAATTAGGCGTTATCTCAGTAAATGTTATTGGGTAATAACTGTGAGATATGGTGTCTGTTCCTAAATCTATTGTGTCATCTGAAGTGTCTTTGTCCTCTAAAATAGTATAATCATTGTCTTGTAAAATAACCGCTACATTAGAAGCACTTTGAGAATTTGGGTTTAAAAATAAAATACCATTACCATCAAACATCATAGTTGCTAAATTTTGTCCATCTTGAATGTTAATGTCACCTGTTGTTCCATCTGCTTCTTTGTCCCCATCTTCATTAAATAATTGGTAATAGAATCCATCTGAATCAGATGTTGAAGCCCATGTCCAAGAATCTTCATCAGTAGGATCTATGTTTAACATGACATCTGAAATGTCTATCTTGATATTTTCTCCTGTACGATAAGTTGTCTTATCTAATGTCATTGTAGCAAATTGATCAACGGTATCAAATATCAATTCCACGAGTTGAACACCATTGTATCTGTCATATTTTACAGTTATATCATCAGAAGGAATGTCAAACAGTTGTATTAACGGCCAACATCTTCATCAATGCCTATCTGTCCGATGGAATCTGATTGTGTATTAAGTGTAGGTGCTTCTCGTACAACATTGTTGATTAATTGATCAGAGGATGAGACTTCTCCTGTACACGTAACAAATGTTTCTTGACCATTAGAGCTAGAAGAGATATCTCTTGGAATTGCAAATCCAGAAGTGTCCAATAAACTCAATCCAGTTATAGAAGAATCACTACTACACATTTCACCAAAATCTAGACCATATCCTGGAAGTCCTACCAATGAATCAGCTTTTTGTGCTTGAGTTTTATCTGCAAAATAGCCATACCATTTTCCGTCATCAGATTGAACCATGGTCAGTTTTTTGTCTCCAACTTTCACATCCGGTTCTTGTAGAGAACCAGTTAAACTTGAAATGTCAGAATCATCAACTATCACTTCAATTACCATAGGACCTGCAAAATAATTTTGAAATAATGTATTTTCTGCTGAAACATAAAGATTGGGATTTGACTGTGCATAGATACAGATGTAAAAGAAGCAAGAGAGAGTAGGAACATCATAAATAAAGTAAATAAAACATAATTTTTCATAATACTATACAAAACAAGAGCTTCATAAAGTCATTCAATTCTTAGGGATTTGAACATAGGAGATTTTCTTGTTTTGGGCAGGCATCAAACTAATTTATCAAAAGTCTAGTTGTCATTTTCAATCAAATTCTGAAATTATGTTTTAAGACTAATGATTTTTTAGATTCACTCAGGTTTTTCTTGCTTAGTTTTGATTGGAATAATTTTCTCATCAGTTTCATTTAAAACCAATGTTGGAGATATTCCTTTTTCAGTTAAAACAATCTTGGAGTTATTTTCAAGACTTGATTGAGTAACCTCTAATCTCTTTAATTCTTTAGCATTTCCAACAAAGTATTTTTTGGCAGATTCGTTTACAAGTTGAATCTCTGTTGCTCTAGCTTGTGCCACTCTTTCAATTGCCTGAGACTTTCCTTCTGCTTCTAAAATCAAAGATTGTCTTATTCCTTCTGCTTCTTTGATTTTAGCTCTTCTTTCACCATCAGCTTTAGTCTCGCGTGCATTTGCAAAATCAATTGCAGATTGTTTGTCATTTTCAGCCTTGATGACCATATTCATAGTTTCTTGAACATCATCAGGAGGCTCTATTTCTTTAAGTTCAACTCTAACAATTGTAATTCCCCAATCCTTTGTTTCACTTATCATGGTTTCATATACTTCATTGTTGAGTTTGCCACGTTGAGAGTTTACATCTTTGAAGACATTATCGCCAATTACATTTCTTAGCGTAGTTCTGGCAAGTTGAACAATTTGATATCCATAATTATTTACTTGGTACAGTGCACCTTTGAGTTCTGCCTCAGAGTCACCGACCTTAAAGTAAACTTGGGCATCAACGGTACAATTTAGATTATCTTTGGTAATTACTTCTTGACGCATAACATCAACTAGTTGATCAGTGATATTCACAGAGTACATTTTTTGGATAAAGGGGAAAATGAATGTAATTCCTGATTTTTGAAATCGAGTATACTTGCCAAAAGTTTCAACTGCAGCTCTATGAGTTGGTCTGATAATTTTTATTCCAGAAAAGAAGATTATTAAAATAATCAAACCAAGAAGTGCTAGTCCAATAAGCATACCATTATCTAATTCTATCATTTGATTTAACCTAGAAATCATACAAAATAAGAGATTCATAAACTGTTCGATTCATTTGTAAGATAGATATGTAAGGTAAATGATTTGGAAACAACCTAGTTTGGGAAATAGAATTTGATCTGAATTAGATGACAATCTTTTGAGTTAAATAATTGACAAAGAAACAAAATCTGTGAACTTTGATGTAGTAATTGCTGGAGGAAGTGTTGCAGGACTATTATGTGCAAGAGAAATTGCTTCAGATGGGTTTTCAGTACTTGTGATTGAAGAAGATTATGAAATTGGAACTCCTGAACATTGTGGGGGATTAGTTAGTATTGCAGGCTTGGAGGAACTAGGAGTAATTCCATTTAGAAAAACTTTTGATCATATGATAGAATCAGCTAAAATCACAGCACCAAACGGAAATAGTTTTACAATTAATTCAAAGAAACAAAAAGTAGTTGAAATTAGTCGAAGAGAGTTAGATAAGCAGATAGCTTTTCAAGCTCAGAAAAATGGAGCAGTAATCAAAGTTAGAACAAGTTTCCAAGAAGTTACGGACACAGGAATTAGAACAAATGAAGAAATAATTGATTGTAAGATTTTTGTTGATGCCAGAGGAGTTTCATCACTAGTACACAAAGATAGAACTGGAATTTTATTATCAGCACAATACGAAATTTATGCAGATTGGATAAAGAAAGGAAAAGTAGAGGTAATTTTTGACCAGGAAAAATATCCAGGATTCTTTGCATGGATAATTCCATCAGGTGAAGGTAAAGGCAAAGTAGGAGTTGCAGGGAGTGGAATTAACATTTCTGAAACATTAGAGAAAATTCTTGAAGAGAAAGGAAATTATTCAACAATTAGAAAAATTTTTGCTTCAATCTGGATAAAAGGTCCCATTGCAAAGTTTGTAGAAGGAAAAACAGTAATTGTTGGAGATGCTGCAGGACAAGCAAAACCAACAACTGCAGGTGGAATTTTTACTAGCGGAATGGGAGGAGTGTATGCAGGACAAGCAATATCCAAGTTTTTGAAAACAAATAACATATCAGAACTTGAAGAATATCAAAAAAAATGGATGAATCAATTTGGTAAAGAATTTGAAAAGCAGAGATTTGTAAGAAAAATTTTAGAGAGAATAGACAATAATACAATCAATAAATTATTTGAGTCAATTACACCAGAGATCACAAAAGAAATTTCAGAAAAAGATGATTTTGATTTTCATACCGGTTCAATTATAAAATTACTAGGATTGAAAGGTTCGATAAAAACTGCACAAACCCTAATTGGTGGAGAGTTAAAAAAATTACTTAGCTAAAATGTGCTCAAATTCTAAGGAAGATATAAATGATGTTTACAGAAAATCAGGGTATGTCATCTACTATTTCATTACCAACATGTAGTTGCTGTCGTAGACATATTATGCCTAATGATAAATGTGTAAAATTCAATTGCCCAGATTGTGGCGTTGATTTAATTTGGAGATGTCAAAGTTGCAGAGAAGCCGCAAGAAACTATACTTGTTCTTCATGTAATTTTCAGGGACCTTAAGAAAATGGCTCAACTGTTGTTAATTACAAAAATTCTTCCTAAAGACATAGATGTGGATCTAGACAAATTAGCAGAATCTATCAAGGCCTCACTAAAAGAAGGAATCGCAATGAAGAGACATCTCAAAGAGCCATTGGCTTTTGGATTAGAATTTCTAAAGGCAGAATTTGTTTTAGAGGACAAAGAAGGACAAATGGATTCATTAGAAAATTCTGTTAAATCAACTGAGGGCGTCAGTGAATTTGAAGTTCTCAATATGAGTAGAATGTCAGTTGACATGAAATAGGTGGTTTTTTGATACGCAAAGAAAAGCCTTTGCAAATGCGAATTGGAGAAGCAAAGCAAAGAGATGTAGGTAAAAAACGTGCAAGAATTGGACCTGAAGCCATGGATTTTCTCAAAGTTACACCAGGTGATGTTATCGAAGTGATGGGTTCAAGATCTAGTTGTGCAGTAGTTTGGCCAGTTGATGAAGATGAAAAATTTCTAGATATCATAAGAGTTGATGGACAAACAAGAAAAAATGTCGGCGGATCATTAAATGATATTGTAAAGATTAGAAAAGTGTCAACAAAGTTTGCAAAAACAGTTTCCCTAATTCCCGTAAATGATTCAGTTACAGTTGACAAAGAGTTTACGGATTTTGTTAAAAATAGATTGAAGGGATTGCCAATTACTCATGGTGATGAAATTTCTGTAATGATTTTAGGAAATTCTATGGATTTTAAAATTACAAAGACCACTCCAAAAGGAGTAGTCAAAATTGATCGTTCCACAACTCTTGTTATTTCAACAGAGACTGCAGTTGATAGAAAAGTTCGAGTGACATATGAAGAAGTTGGTGGACTAAGACAAGAAGTTAAAGCAATGAGAGAGATTGTAGAGCTTCCACTAAAACATCCTGAATTGTTTGCAAGATTAGGAATAGAACCTCATAGTGGAATTCTACTTTATGGTCCTCCAGGATGTGGAAAAACATTACTTGCAAAAGTTATTGCCAGTGAATCAGAAGCTAACATGTTTCCAATTAATGGTCCAGAAATTATGAACAAGTATTATGGTGAAACAGAAGCAAAACTAAGAGAGATTTTCAAAGAAGCTAAAGACAACTCTCCAAGCATAATCTTCATTGATGAGATTGATGCGATTGCACCAAAAAGGGAGGAAGCTTATGGTGATGTTGAAAAAAGAGTTGTTGCTCAATTATTAGCATTAATGGATGGTCTTGATGACAGAGGAAATGTCATTGTACTTGGGGCTACAAATAGACCAGATAGTGTTGATCCAGCACTTAGAAGACCAGGCAGATTTGATAGAGAATTTGAGATATCAGTACCTAATGACGATGGAAGACTTGAGATGCTTTTAATTCACACTAGAGGAATGCCGTTAAGTGATGATATAGAGTTAAAAGACTTGTCAGCAGAACTGCACGGATATACAGGTGCAGATATCAAATCACTCTGCAGGGAAGCTGCAATGAAGTCTATCAGAAGATACCTACCAGAAATAGATCTTGAAACAGAAAAAATTCCTTCTGCAATATTACAATCAATGCAGATCAAGTTAATTGATTTTTACGATGCAATGCACGAGGTGGTTCCCACAGCAATGAGAGAATTTTATGTTGAAAGACCAAAAGTATGGTGGAAAGATGTTGGAGGATTAGATGAGATCAAAAAAGCATTAACAGACAATCTCATTGTAGCAATGAAAGAACCAAAGAAATTCACAAAGATGGGTATCAGACCGCCAAGAGGGGCATTGATTTACGGGCCTCCAGGATGTGGAAAAACACTTCTTGGACGAGCACTTGCTACTGAAACTGGGGCAAATATGATTTTAGTTAGAGGTCCTGAAATTCTTTCAAAATGGATTGGAGAGTCTGAAAAAGCTGTTAGAGAAATATTTAGAAAAGCAAAAGCAGCAGCACCATGTGTAGTAATCTTTGATGAACTAGACTCACTAGCACGGAACAAAACAGGAGACAGTGGAGCAAGTGAAAATGTTCTAAGTCAGTTGCTAACAGAAATTGAAGAAGGTATTTCTGCACGAGTAGTAGTAATTGGGATTACAAACAGACCAGATATTTTAGATAATTCATTGTTAAGAACAGGAAGACTTGATTTGGTTCTATATGTAGAACCTCCAAATGAAAAAGGACGATTAGAAATTATCAAAATTTTAACAAAGAAGATGCCATTGGTAAATGATGTTAAATTACAAGAGATTGCAATAGCTACACAAAACTATACTGGTGCGGATTTAGCAGCACTTTGTAGAGAAGCAGCGGTTCTAGCAATGAGAAGTAATTCACCAAAAATTTCAAGTCAAGACTTTGCAAATAGTTTGAAGCAAGTCAGATCATCTATTACGAAAGAAGTTGATCAATGGTATAACACAGTAAGAGAAAGTATATCTAACGTGGTACCCAAGACAGGAGATAAAACATTCTACGGATAAAAATGGCAATTCCAATACGAAATACAGTATACGATAAGATTAAGGAAGTAAATTCTTTAACGGATGTTGATCTTTTTAAGATCTTAATAAAAGAAAGATATGCACTTCCTGAAGATAAATTCAATAAGATACTTTTAGATTTAGAGATTCTCGGCCTTATCACAGTAGTATGGATTACAAAAGATGAACGTAGAATAGAAGTGGTCATTGTTGAAAAAGAGATAGACAAGGTCGAAGAGCAAAATAAGGAAATGATGGAAAAAGATTATGAAGCAAGTTTCCCAGGTTTTGAAAAATAATTATTTAGAATAAAGGAATGTGAAATGCTGCATCTAATGCAACTGCTACAAAAATTATTGTAAGATAAGGTGCAGTAACTTTGTATGCTTTCCAAGCAAATTCAGATGTAGGATTCTTTGTTAGATTATAGTGATATACAAGCATCAACCCTCCAGAGACTAGTGCAATTATTGTGTAAACAACTCCCATACCATCTGGAATAAATGATAGTATCAAAGAAAATGGAACTAAAATTATTGTATTTCCTAAAATGTACTTTGATGTTTTTTGCATACCAATTACAACAGGTAACATTGGAACTCCTGCTTGTTCATATTCATCTTTGATCTTCATTGCAAGACACCAAAAGTGAGAGGGAGTCCAAACAAAGACCAAGAATCCAACTAAGAATCCCAATAGATCCATACTACCAGTAGCTGCTGCCCATCCAGCCCAAGCTGCTGCACTACCAGCAATTCCTCCAATTACAATGTTTGAAGAGTTTAGACGTTTCAGCCAAACTGTGTAAATTATAACATAAGAAAAGATTCCAACTGCAATAAAGAAAGCAGTAACTGCATTTAGGGCAAAATAACCATAGATTACAGATATGCAGCTTACAATAACTCCATAAATCAAAACATGAGATGCCGCCATTCGTCCAGATGGGATAGGTCGAGTACTAGTTCTCTTCATTTTTGGATCAATATCTTTATCATAATAGTGATTTAGTGCACTAGATCCTGCAGATGCTAATGTTCCTGCAATAATTATATGCAAATACGACCAATAATCAAGTTCAGGAACACCATCAACTAGTTTACTTGCGGCATACATGGAAGTTACTGCAGTAATAACCAGAAGAACAACTATCCGGGGTTTGGATATCTCCACTATTTCTTTAAATCCCAATTCATTCTATCCTAGTCCAAAGCCATTTAATTTCTTCGTCTAGACGATCTATAATGTTTCAAAAGGAATAAGTATCTCAGTCCTACCAGCTATCTTGAATGAGTAATTGGGACCTCATGATGCCAGGAATGGGATTAACAGCCGTAGGCTTGGCTGGCGTTGTGTTATCTTATGCAGGTATTGCACATACATTCATTGATGGTTTGCATGCACTGAGTGGACTAGTCATGTTTGTAGGACTGATTTTCTTAGCAACAGGTATCTTAGATGGAGGTATTTCAACTAGCAATAAAGCCAAGGCAACAACTTTGGTAGTTTTGGGAATTTCATTATCATTTGGAATGTATGCTTTAGCAATTAATAATACATCAGACTTTACAGTTACACTAGCAGGACTGTTAATGGCAATTGCATTTCCAGCAATTATCATAGCGTATCTTGCAATGAAGCACCCAACTATAGTGAAACCAGTTGGCTCAATTATTGCAATGGCAGCAGCAACAGGAATTATCATGTGGTTTGCATTTGGATTTGTAAGTCCTGATACATACATGATTCCACAACAAGTTGAAGAACATATTGAAGTTACACCAACAGGACCAATCTTTGCAATTCAAATTCTTAAAGATTCTTCTGAGGAAGGAAACCCAGATTATGAACCAGATGTAGCAGTTGTTGCACAAGGGTATACAGTTGAATGGACAAATGTAGACTCTGTCACACATACAGTTACGAGTGCAGTAGACTTTGGAGAAACATTTGATTCTGGTTTAATGGATGCAGGAGATGTTTTTACATTAGATACATCTAATTTGGCAGCAGGGGAATATGGATATTTGTGTATTGTAAATCCTTGGATGGTTGCAACATTAGTTATTGAAGAACCAAAAGAACCAGTAAAAGTATCAATTCCAGAAGGGGCAGGAATTCTAGAAGATGGGCAAATCTATTTTGATCCTCAAGTAATTGATGTAACTGTTGGTACTACAGTAGTATGGGAAAATCTAGATAGTACAGTACATACAGCAACTTCAGGTGATCCTACAGGAGAAACAGATGGAGTGTTTGATTCAGAAATGATGGCAGTAGGTGACATGTATGAATTTACATTTACTGAAGTAGGAAGTCAGGATTATTATTGTACATTTCATCCATGGATGCTTGGAACTGTTAACGTAGAATAGAGTTGCAGAAAATTATTTTATCAGAATCAGCCAAAAAAATTCTAACTGAACACGCAGAAAATGAAAAACCAAATGAATCATGTGCCATATTATTTGGAAAAGATAACCTAATCTCAGAAGTATTTTTAACTAAAAATATTGAGGAATCAGCAGTAAATTTCACAATCTCAAATGAGCAATTAATTGAAGGATATAAAATTGCAGAAGAGAGAAAGGTAGAGGTAATAGGCATATTTCATTCACATCCTAATTCAGATGCATATCCATCAAATACGGACAAAAAATTCATGCGTAGTAATCCAGTAGTATGGATAATTTACTCGGGAATTAACAAGGATTTCAAAGCATATTTTCTTGAATCAGACATAATAGAAATTCCAATCGAGGAGAAATGATTCAAGATTTTAAGATTAAAGTGGTATTTTTGCCATAAAATTGCACTATGATTGAAATTGTATGCATAGAACATAATATGAATTTCAGATCATATGATCAGGTTTGATCAATAAATAGAGGCTATTAAATAAATTATTAAAAATAACATATCTCTCATGTCACTACTAACTTTTGATAAAAGAAAACATGAAAAATTAATTTTGATATAATGAAAAGGAGTGTGATAAATCATAAATGAATCTTTTACGTTATAGTAAGATTCTCATCGTTGATGATTCACGTTTTTTTAGAGTTGTAATCAAAAAAATACTCACAGAGGCCAAGATTGGAATGATATATTATGAAGCAGTAGATGGAAAAGAAGCAATTTCTCAGTATGTTACTCATAAACCAAACCTCGTAATAATAGATATCATAATGCCTGGCATAGATGGGATAAAAGCAACTCAAGCAATTACAAAATATGATCCAAATGCAAAAATCATAGTTGTTTCAACAAAAGATAACAAAGAGACAGTAAATGCTGTAGTCAACATAGGTAAGGCAAGGGATTATCTGCTCAAACCATTTGATTCAGGTCAAGTTGTAATGGCAGTTTCTAAACAATTAGTGACAAGTAGATTAAAAGTGAGAAATAAGATTAGTAATTTACAGCATTAATGCATATCATGTTTAGGCCTATTCTACGATTAAAATACGTAAAAGTATGATATTCTTCATTTATGAATTTCAGAATGATCACACTAGAAAATATATGATATTCACCAAATGAGAATATAGATGCAATCACAAGAACAAACAATAGATTACGTATCTAGGGATTTCATTAATCCCCCAATCATGATTAGTAAAAACAAGAAGATGGTTGATGTGATTGAAAAACTCACAGAGATGGGAATTAGTAGACTAATAGTTCATGATTCTAGAAAACCAATAGGTATTATCACAACTAAAGATTGGCTCATATTTTCCTAAAAACCCGCAATACTATCAACCATTACGACATTGAATTGACTGAAATCATGCACAATATCATATACGTAAATTCGATGACGACAATTAAAAATTGTGCAAAAATATTTATTGCCAAAGCAGTAAGTTCTTTGGCAATAAAACATGAGAGCGGTCATATTGATGGCATATTTACAAAAACTGACATGATGCGATTTTTTTCAACTAATTACAACGATGACAGTAAAGTTTCAGAGTATATGACAAAAGATGTAGTATTTACTCATCAAGAAGAACCACTATACAAAGTAATTAGAAAAATGCTAAATCACAGAGTCCCACGTATTGTGGTAACTACAGATGATAATGCTCTAAAAATAATCACAATGGGTGATTTTTTCAGAGCTGCATTTGGAATAGACAATTCATTTAATGTAGAAGAACGTGCTTCAAAATTAGAAAAAATGAGAGAAAATGTCAATAATAAATTATTGATTGGAAACAAAACTCTAGCCAAAGATATAATGTCAAGAAAGCCATTCATAACAGTAAAGTCTTCTGATTCATTGAAATCTGCTTGTAAAATTATGCCGTCTGAATATGTTGATGCGGTAGGTGTGATTGATAACAATCAAAAACTTGTGATATTCTAAGCAAAACAGATGTTATATGTGCAATTTTGAGTCAGACAAAAAAAGGACATATAGTTAAACAAATAGAATTAAAAAAATCTGCAAAAACAAAAACCACTTTAAAATTGTTGGTTGTGGATGATAGTGTTTTTTCATTGAATGTCTATAAAGATGTCTTTGAAAAACGCGGTCATGAAGTAGATCTTGCAATAGATGGCTCTGCTTGTTTAGACAGGTATAATTTTGAAATGATTAAAAATTCTTCCATATCAAATAAACCACCATATGATATGGTGGTTCTAGATTATGAAATGCCTGGACTAAAAGGTGATGTGGTTGCTCAAAGAATTTTAAATATCAACCCAAATCAAAAAATCACAATCATATCTTCTTGGGAAATAGAAAAAATGCAAAAAGAATTTAGTTCGCTTGCTGATTTTGTAGAAATAGTTGAAAAAGGAACTCCTTTAGAAGCAATAATATCTAAATTTGAAAGGTGTTATGGTTCACAACGGCCCAAATTATCAAATTGAATCAATTTTCTTTAGTGGCAATCTTATTGTGAATGTAGCCCCACCTAGTTGTTGTTTGCAGCATGTATTGTACCACCATGCTTGTCAATAATTTGTTTGCAAACGTATAATCCAAGACCTGTTCCATTTGGATTATTTGTTTTATCCGTAGCATATTTTTCAAATACATGTGGAAGGATTTTGGAAGGTATTCCACGCCCTGTATCAGAAAATATGATAACAATTTTTTGATCTCTCACATTTATCTCACTAGTAATTTTGATGAGTCCTTTTTTAGTAAATTTGATGGCGTTGTCTAGAATATTTTTAAAAACTTGTGTTAAACGTACATCATCAACAAATGAAAAAAGTTCACCATCAGTCTCCAAAACAATTGGAACAGTATCTTCAGAAGAACAATCTACCATAGTTTTTGCTTCTACTAATAAATTATTAATACAAATTTGTGATTTGTTAAGTTCAAACTCTTCTCTATCTATTTTGCTAGTATCTAAAATAACACTCATCAAGTCTTTGACTTTGTTACTAGCATCAGAAATTTCTTTGAGTGCATCTGTTTGATCAATCATTCCTTTTGCAGCTAATTCAGCATTTAGTAAAATTGGTTGAAGAGGACTTTTTAGCTCATGTACTGCAATGTTAAGAAAATCATCTTTTTGTTTATTTTGATCAATGAGAAGTTTGTTTTGTTCCTTTAGTTCTTGAATCTCTTTTGATTGAGATGATAGGATCGCATTCATTAATTGATCTGCAGTATTTGCTGGTTTTTCTTTTGCAACTGGAGTCACTGGTTTTTCTTTTGTAACTGGAGTCACTGGTTTTTCTTTTGCAACTTGTGCCATTATTTTTTTGTCATAAAACGGGTAATAATCATCTGTTTGTTTTATTCAGACAAATAAAATTCAGAGTATTCTAGAATTAGATAAGACTCTTGAAGTAGGATTGTTCATAATTTGTATCTAGATCGCTTTTTACCAACATATTCCTGTTTATCTACTGCCAAAGGTGTTTTGAATTAAATATCCCTTTTTTTGACTATCAGTATGGAAATTCACGTATATGATACCTATGTCAAAGCAGCAGATGGTCATACCATGCACTTTGATGTTATCACTGGTGAAAAAGATCACGATAAAGCCATCACATATGGCAAAGAGTGGTTAAAGTCAGTTAATGAGGAAAATGCAGAGATGACAACAAACGAGTGTCAATTCTGCCATTCATCACAAAATACACCAGAGCCTGTTGAGCAGGCAATTAAGGAAAAAGGCTACTTTATCCAAAAAATGGAAGGCTGTCCTTAAAACACTTTTTTCCCTTTTTCTAAAGATATATTTTTTAGATTAATAATAAAAACAACATTCAGATCACAAGTATTCAAAGTGTACAATAGAAGGAGATAAAAAAACAAAATGGATTTGCGGTTGTTTTCTAACAGTAGATGATTATTTCAAATTCTGCGATATGCATAATGAAACTTTGAAAAAAGCAAATCAAGCTCAGGTTGATGAATTAGATATGACTCTACTTGTTGAAGATTAGATAGCAAGTATTGCAACAAATGCAGATACAAAGACTATAGCAATTGTATTTAGTAATTTAATGACAGTGTTTAGTGCAGGTCCTGCAGTGTCTTTGTAAGGATCACCAATAATATCACCTACGACTGCAATTTTATGTACTTCAGAGCCTTTTTCTCCTTTCATTTCGATTAGTTTCTTTGCATTATCCCATGCACCACCAGTGTTTGCCAAGTGGTATGCCAACAAAATTCCAGTAATAACTGCACCCATCAATAATCCTGCTACTGCAGTTGGACCTAACAATATTCCCAAAATTATTGGAGCAGTAATTGCAACAATTGCTGGTTTCCAAAGTTCTTTAATTGATGCCACAGTAGCAATATCTACACATTTAGCATAATCTGGTTTTGATGTTCCTTCAAGAATTCCAGTATCTGCTTTGAATTGTCGTCTAACTTCATCTGCCATTTTTCCTGCAGCCCTTGATACACCGTTAACGAGTTGACTTGTAATGATAAATGGAATTAAACCGCCAATTAGCAAACCAACAATAATTGCAGGATTAGTCAAACTGTAATCTAATTCTAATACACCTGCAAAGACATGAGCCGCTTCGAACTGAAATGCTTGAATCATGGCAAGTGCAGCTAATGCAGCACTTGCAATAGCAAATCCCTTTGTAACTGCTTTAGTAGTATTTCCAACTGCATCAATTTCATTTGTAACTTTACGATTTTCCTCACCCATTCCAGTCATCTCAACAATACCACCAGCATTATCTGCAATTGGACCAAATGCATCAATACTTAGAACAATTCCTGCAAGACTCAACATTGCCATTGCAGTCAATGCTGTTCCAAATATTCCATACAGTACTGGGTCTGCACCTTCAGGAGCTGCACAAGATGCAAGACTATAAGATACAATAATTGCAACCACTAATGCAATCATAAATGGTCCTGTTGATTGCATGCCTTTGATAATTCCCATTAATGTTAATGATGCATAACCCCACTTTGCAGAGTCCGCAATTTCTATTACAGGCTTTTTTTGATAACTAGTGTAATAGTTTGTAATTTTTTGAATTACTGGTACAAGAATTACACCAATTACAGTAGAACCAAACAAAGCATATGCAGTATTTGATTCATCAATAAATTGTGTAATAAATACAAAGTTTAATCCAATTGCGATAGCTGCTGAAACATAAAATGAACGATTAAGCGGCTTCATTACATCTGTGACATTCTTAGAGCCAACAATTACAACGCCAATAATTGATGCTATCATTCCAGAAGTACCAATTAAAAGTGGATAAAGGAAAAAGTTTGGAGCACCAATTAATGCTGCAATTAGTAATGCTGCAAGTACTGTAATAATATAAGATTCATAAATATCAGAGCCCATTCCTGCTGCATCACCAACATTATCTCCTACATTATCTGCAATAGTTGCAGGGTTTCTAGGATCATCTTCAGGAATATTTACCTCAACTTTTCCTACTAAATCTGCACCCATATCTGCAGCCTTTGTAAAAATACCGCCACCAATTCTAATGAATAATGCAATAAGACTAGCACCAATTCCAACACCTGCTATTGTAATTGGATCTGGGTAAATCATGTAAAGACCAGTAATTGCTAATAATGCCATAGCAGGAACTACAAGTCCAACTGTAGCACCGCCTCTAAAGGCCATAACAAATGTTTTTCCTAATCCGCTACCACTCAAATTTGCAGCCCTTACTGCTGCTTTAACTGTAATTTTTAATGAAACTATACCTGCAACTGCTGAAAGTGTTGCACCTACTGCAAATGCGATTCCATTGGAAGGAGTCAAGAATGCACCAATAATTATGGTCATAGCAATAGCAACTGGAATTATAATTTTCATTTCTCGTTTTAGAAATGCTGCTGCACCTTCTTTGACAGCATCTGAAATATCTGTCATTTCTTTTGTACCAGGAGGTTGCTTCATGATCCAAAAAACTAGGCCCCCAGCGACTAAAAATGATATAATGCCTGCAATAAATGGCAGAATTTCTGGGATCTCCATGTTATACTTTGCTTGCCTTAGTCTGGGAAATATAAATCAATGAGGGAGAACTTCTTTTCTTTTTTTGTATGGTGAAAATGTTTTTTCTCTAAGTCCTTGCCTTACCAATTTGTTGAATCTTTTACCATGGGATAGATATGGGAATCTCATATGGATCAATTCATGAACAATAGTATTTTCTAGAGTTTTCTCATCTGGGATTTTTCGGACATTAATAAAAACTAGATTATGTTGAAGATAAGATACTCCATAATACTTGTAGGCGGATGTTCTTAATCCATCTGTCATTTCACGTGGCATGTCAAGCACCTCTTTTGTTACAAACAAAATCTTAGGCTCTTGAATAGAGAACCTATTAGAATAAATTCCAACTTTCTCTAGAATTTGCAATTTAAGGTCAGGATCCAGCTTCACATAGAAAGATCATAAAATGTGTGTTTATTTGGAAATGTCAATTGTTATGAGATATTTGGTTTATTTTGATTCTTCAAAATTATGAATTAATAGGGTCAGAGTTTTAGTAGTGTAATCATTAATCATACAGCCACCGTCTCATCACACCCCAATTATCTCATTGAGTCAAGTAATTTCTGTGTTTTATTTCTAATTTCTGGAGTGATTTTGACTATAACTAATCCTTCATTTGGTTGACCATACAATACTATAGAATTTTCAGGAGCGTAAACACAAACAGATATCACTAAGAGATCTTCTTCACCATTAACATTGATTCGCACCGGAGGCTTCATAGTAAAAGCCTGTTTGATAATGACTATACTTTGAGAAGTAATTTCGGCTGCAGGGTTATCTACAGTTAATTCAGTAGCATTTGCTAGTTTTGGAGGCTCTCTTTTTGTTCTTTTTTCCTGACTGTCAATTATTTGCAGAGAAGGAATCAAACCAAACTCAATCATCTTTTCAGTGGTTCTATCACCAACTGTAATTACATAGGAATTTTCTGAGAGATGTTTTTTGATATTTGTTTTATCAACTTGACTTTCAGGTAAGAGTATCCCTAAAGGAATTTTCAATTGGTCTCTTAGAGAATCAGGTAATTTCACAGGAATCGGGACTAGGTAGAAGTACTTGCCTCGGGTGCAGGTTTTTTTGCAGAGTTTTCAGATTCTTGTTCAGTGCTTTCAGATTTCATCTCTTCTTGTAGTTTTGCTGCTTGAATACTACATTGTGCTGCAATATTTTTTGCACTTGTTCTAAAAGCAACTGCACCTGGAGATTCAGGATCTGTAATCATAATTGGTTTACCTAAATCAGAACCAGACATGATTCCAGAGTTTAATGGAATTTCACCTAAGAAAGGCATGTTAAATTGTTCACTAATTTTCTTTGCTCCTCCTTCACCAAAAATATAGTGTTTCTCATCACAGTTTGGACAAATAAAGTGACTCATGTTTTCAACAACTCCAAGAAGTGGAACATTTAGTTTTTCAAACATTCCAACTGCTTTGACTGCAACATTACTTGCAACATCTTGTGGAGTTGTAATAACAAGAATACCAGTGATTGGAATTGTTTGTGCAAGTGTTAATGGAATATCACCAGTACCGGGTGGAAGATCTACAATAAGATAATCCAAATCAGCCCAATTAGTATCAACTAAAAATTGTTTCAGAATTCCAGAGATAATTGGACCACGATAGATTGCTGCTTGGTGTGATTGTTCTGCAAAGAAACCAAATGATACAACCTTTAGTCCATTTGATTCAGCGGGTTGAAGTTTGTTGTCTTCAACTTCCATGAATGCATCTTTCATTCCAAGCATCAATGGAATACTAGGACCATAGATATCAGCATCTAACAATCCAACTTTAGCTCCTGTTTGAGATAATGCCAAAGCCAAATTCAATGAAACAGTTGATTTTCCTACTCCTCCTTTTCCACTTGCAACACCAATAATGTTTTTGACAGTTGCCATTCCAGTATCTGCATCAAGTGAACGACCCTCCATTACTTTGGCAGTCACATTCATATCAAAATTTTTCAACTCAGAAATTTCGCCAATTGCTTTTCTAACATCCTCCTCGATTTCGACATTGAAAGGACATGCAGGAGTAGTTAATTCTAAAGTAAATTTCAAATTACCATCATTTAGTTCTAGATCTTTTATCATACCCATTGATACAATGTCTTTTTTCAAATCAGGATCAATTACTGTACTTAGTTTTTCAAGAACTTGATCGATTCCAACCATTATGGGAAAAAGTCAATTTACATTATTTAAACATAGGTCAGACAACAAAAGAAATTATCAATTGCTTGCAAAATCAGCAAAATCTTTGAGAATTTAAGCCTAAATCATCCAAAGATTCATAAATTGAAATTCAAAAAAAATAGACACTTGTTTTCTATATCTACCCTAGTTGATGTTGTTAGGATTCCTCCAAACTTGTTTGGAACTACACTCAAAAAGGCAGGAATGAACATTCTCAAAGAAAAGTATGAGAGCATGATTAGTGCAGACTTGGGATATATCATTATGATTTTAGATGCTAAAGTTGATGAAATGGGAAAGATGATTGCAGGTAACGGCGGAACATTCCATAAAGTTGAATTTGAAGTATTAACATTTTATCCAAAATTACAAGAAATTGTTCTAGGAGAAATTGTAGATATTACAGACTTTGGTGCATTTGTAAGAATTGGTCCAACTGATGCATTACTTCACTTGTCACAAGTGATGGATGATTATCTTAAGAGTGATGTAAAGTCTGGAATGATTTTAGCTAATCAAAGTGGTAGAACACTCAAAGTTGGTTCAACACTTCGTGCAAGAATCACTGCAGTCTCATTAGGAAAAGCTGCTTCAATGGGTAAGATAGGAATTACATGCAGACAACCATTCCTTGGTGCAGACGCTTGGATTGCTGAAGAGATTAAGAAATCTAGCGGTGAGAAAGACAAACCTGCAAAAGAAGCTAAAGTAGAGGCAAGTTAAGATGGCACGAGAAATGGCATGCAGAAAATGCAAAGCTGTAACAACAGGAAAAATTTGTCCGGTTTGTAAATCATCAGACTTGACACCTGATTGGAATGGAATTGTACTTGTAGTTGATCCAACAAACTCAGAAATTTCAAAAACACTCGGCATTACTCAAAAAGGCAAGTATGCTATCAAAGTAACATAAAATATTTCTAAATCTTAAATTACATTAGTATTTTATCATCATGTTGTCATTTAATTCAAAAAAACAATTATTGCAATTTCTTGCAGAAGATATAGGTAAAGGAGATATCACAAGTGCTCTTTTATCTAAGAGAAGAATTTCAGCTAAAATTATTTCAAGAGAAAATGGCATTATTGCAGGTACAACCTATGCAAAAAAAATTTTTAAACTTAATGGATGTAACTCTAAAATTTTAAAAAAAGATGGGTCTAGAATAAAATCAAACCAAATTATAATGATAATTACAGGAGATGTAAGAAAAATTTTGACATGTGAAAGAACTGTACTAAACATTCTTACAAGAATGAGTGGAATTGCAACCCAAACAAATGAACTTGTGAAAAAAATCCCAAAGAAAACAAAATTGTATGCAACAAGAAAGACTGCTCCAGGTCTTCGATACTTTGACAAAGAAGCAGTAGAGATAGGAGGAGGTAAAAAACACAGACTTAGGTTAGATGAAATGGTGATGATTAAAGATAATCACATTACTGTGGAAAATTCATTATTATCCATAATTAAAAAAGCAAAGAAAAAATACAAAAAATTTGAGGTTGAAGTTGAAAATACTTCAGATGCAATTCTTGCTGCAAAAGAAGGAGTAACAATAGTTATGTTAGATAATTTTTCTCCAAATCAAATCAAGAAAACAATTAAGGTTCTCAAGAATCAAAAATTACGAAATAAAGTAATGCTTGAAGCATCAGGAGGAATAAATTTCAAGAATATATCCAAATATGGTCAAACTGGAGTTGATATTATTTCAGTTGGCAGTATTACAAATTCTGTTAAAGGAATTGACATGAGTTTAGAAATTTAAGAATTCAATTGCCTCAATAATTCAGATACTGCCTTATTTTTTGGATCAATTTCCAAAATTTTCTCACAGCATGGAATTACTTGTTTATCTTCACCTAGTTTTTGATGAGAGTACGCTTTCAAAAGCAATACATCAACATCATATGCACCAATGTTAAGGGATTTTTGTCAAGGTATGAAATAGCAATCTTGTACTTGTTTTGTAGATAATAAATTCCACCTACCATAAACAAAGCATCAATGATGATTTGGTACTTTTTTTAATAATTCTATGCCTGCTTTTAGAGATTCATCATATTTTTTTGCTTTGAGTAATTTTTTAAATTCTTTAAATTTTTTAATATTGTTTTTTAATTCAGGATTTTTTGTGGTTCTACTAAATAATCCAACCAAAATACTCATGCGGTTTATTTAATTTCAAGCATTCTATTAATTGCCAAACGAGCCTTATCAGCAATTTCTTTAGGAACAGTGATCACATGTTTTTCATTTACTAATGCATCATATATTTTTTCAAGTGTAATCATCTTCATGTATTGACATTCAGCTTTGTCTGATGCAGGAATGAATGTTTTGGTAGGATTGTCTTTTCTCATTCTATATAATATTCCAGTTTCAGTAGCAACAACAAAGTTCTTTGATTTTGATTTAGTGACATGTTTTAACATTCCTTCGGTAGAAAGAATTGAAACTTTTTTGTCATCAAAACTTCCATCTGCAACATCATACATCATTGGAGTAGTACAACCACACTCTGGATGAATTACAAATTCAGTATCTTTCATTGAATCTAATTTTTTAGTAATATCCTCAGGAGTTATTCCTGCATGAACATGACATTCACCTGCCCATATACGCATATTTTTTCTTCCAGTCATTTTTGCAACATAAGAACCAAGAAACATATCAGGTAAAAATAAAATTTCTTTTTCTTCAGGAATTGTTTTTACAACATTTACAGCATTTGATGATGTACAACAATAATCAAGTTCTGCTTTAATTTCTGCAGTTGTATTAACATAACCTACTACAATGGCATCTGGATGTTGTTTCTTCCAATTTTGTAGTTCATCAACAGTAATAGAGTCAGACAGTGAACATCCAGCTTCTAAATCTGGAAGTAAAACTTTTTTTTCAGGGCTGATGATTGCAGCAGTTTCTGCCATAAAATTTACACCACAAAATAGAATTGTTTTTTGTTCAACTTTTGCTGCTTGTCTTGAAAGACCCAAAGAATCACCAGTAAAATCAGCTACGTCTTGTACTTCAGGGATTTGGTAATTATGTGCCAAAATGATCACATCTTTTTCTTTCTTGAGTTTTAGAATCTCGTCTTTGAGTTTTGAAGATTGTTGTACTAGCATAAACCATAAAAAATTGCAGATATAGAGATTTAAAGAATAGGAAGTAGTCTATAATTCTCTAAAAAACTACCAAATGTGGCAATTATTGCCATATTAGGTACCAATCTGAATGTCATCTGAGCAATATTTTCTCAGAGCTTCAATTGCAGATAAAATTGCCAATCTACTTGTTTTCGGATTATTAACATCTGGAAAATTTTCAATTGTAAAGGTCATCTTTCCAAATTTTCCTGCAGCTTCAATGTGATGAGTATTTTTGTCAGTGTTTGGATCAGCGACAATTTTTACACTTGTTTTTTCACTACCTATTCCTGACAATGATAAAAGTGCAGCAACATTAATGTTAGCAGGAAACAAAGAGACAACCTCTTTTGCAGTTCCTTCAAAGATAGTTGTAGTAAAGTTGATTGTATCTAAATCAATTTCAGAATTTTCAAAAAACTTGGCACCTTTAAGAGAACGTGGGTGTTTTGTTGTAGTAATAGACAGGGATTCTAATTCATCTTTGATTGATTTTATTCCATCCAGTCCCGCAATTGCACCTGAAGGAAGATAGATTGTTTTTTTGAAATCATTACATGCATCTGATAAAATATCATAGATAGATTCGTCAAGTAATGCACCAACACTCATAATCATCAAGTCACGTTTATTTTGTAAAACACTTAGTGCGACATCCTTTACAGCATCCTGAGAAGCAGCTTCAACTATAATGTGTACGGGATGTGAAGATAAAAGATGAGAGTTTTCAACAATTTCAGGTTTTGTATTTAATTTTGAAACAAGCTTAAGTGCCGCATCTTTAGAGTTGTCATAAACATGAGTTAGAATACCCGGAATCTTACCTGAATCAATTGCAAGTGCAATTTGAGTACCTATTGCTCCACAACCCAATAAACCAATTTTTTTCAAGTGTTTGTTTTAGGATTAGTCTCTTAATTAATTCTAGTCTACAGAGACCATCAGATTTGAATTCAAATTAGTAGAACACTTTATGAGGTCTCAGAACATAATCAAGATTGTGAGACTAGTTTGGGTGTTAATGTCATTGATTTTATTCAGTATTCTTGGAATTCAAGAATCAGTTGCAGAACAAGCTTCAGGAAAATCAGCATGGGTGACAAACTCTGATAAAGTTTGTGGAGATAGACTTTGTTCTGAAATTCCTTATAATCAAAATGTAACACTCAAGATAGAATCACCCAAAAAACAGATGCAAAGAGGAATCCTTGCAGTAGATGTCATGTGTAGAGAGGGTTTAGAATTGGTAATCAGAATAAATGGTTTTAGTGCATGTGTAAAACCAGAAACTGCTGAAAAGATGCAAAAAGCAGGTATATGCTATTTGTCCCTATAGAATTTACAAAGCCGAAAAAAAAGATTGAAATAGTTCCTGCATCTAGCGTGTCAATAGTAAATTTCTACATTACAGATCATGATTTGAATTTGGCACATAGTGCAGTAGAAATAGTATCTATTGATGGATTATTTGAGTTTACAATTAATGGGATTCCAATAGATGGTGTCTTGAAAACATGATAGAAACAGGACCAGATACAGGTAAATTTTATGTAAAATTAGTACTACCAGAAACAATCAATGGAAATCCAAAGTCAAGATGATATTGTTTTGATAAGATACTTGGATGAATCTGATTTCTCTGGGGAAAGCAGAGTAATTGTGAAATCAATTCCACTAACAAAGACATTTGCTAAAGTACAGACTTCTGGAGGAGGTTCAAGAATTGGTCATGAGTTTACAGTAAGACTTTACGAACCTGATGCAAACAAAGATTTAAAAGATGAAGACAAAATTTTGTTAAGTGAAATGGAGTATAGAGGTGAAGGTGGAATTAGAACCACATTAGCTAATCCTGAATTTGATGCAAACAGAGGATATCTTGTAGAGACTGGTCCAAACACAAGTATGTTTGAAGTACAAATTAAAATTCCTCGTCAGATTGATGGTAAAACAATCCATATCGGAGATTGGTATGAAATAAGATACATTGATGAATCTACGCCATCAAACACAAATGAAAAAATTATTCTCAAAGGTAAGATAGGATAAATGGTTTTGATGGATCAGTTTTGTCAAGGTTTAGTATAACCTAAAGATTTTATTCAAACTAACTAACTATTGTTGTGCTCAATACCGTATACAAAGATGCCATCATTAACAGAGACAGGATGTTATCCATCCTTAAAGGCCCTAAATTTGAGCAAATTTTACAAAAAGCAAGGGAAAATTGGGTAGAATTTACGCCTACAAAAGAGGAGGTAGTCACAGCAGGAATTGACAGTAGTTTTAACAATACAAAATTTCAAGGAATTGAGCTGTGGACAACAACAGCAGTTTCAGTCAAATCAGATGGAGAAATTCTAGTAGATTTACATGATTCGGGATTAGGTTCCGATACAGACCTTTCAAGAATTGCAAGTAAGATGGAAATTGATGCTTGTGAGAAAACTGTAGATTTGGTTGATTTAGTATTAATGGATGGTTCACTGCACTCTCAATTCATGACAAGACAATCAACTTTAGGTTCATGGGTTGTAAAGACAATGAAGAAAAGAAATAACGTGATATTCATTGCAAAGACATCAAACACAAAAAAACAATTTGAAAGTCTAGGTTCTCTTGCTGGAGATATTTTCTATTATAATCATGTAACAAATAATTCAGGATTTAGTAAGATCTTTGTAGAAAAAAAATATGGCACTGATAAAGTTATTTCATCAACATTTGTAAGATTAAGCGACTCTACTCCAATAATCAAATTAGAATTTCTAGGAGGACAACACGATGAAAGCGAGATTAAATCCATATTAAATAAATTATACAAAACTAGTGTGGGAGGATATCCATATGCACTAAAACTTGCACATAATAACTGTAAAATATCAGATAAGGAACTTGCAAAAATGGTTAGTTTGTTAGGATTAAGTAATGAAATTGGGTCACGGGAGGTATTAGGTTGAGTTTAGGTTTTGTTGTAGGTGAATCAAAACCCACATTTGTAACAGCAATTACTTCAAGAGTTCTATCGGTAGGTGAATATATCAAAATAGGTTCAGACGAGGGAGAAATTCTGGGATTAGTTGAAAGATCTTCTGTATCAAGTGCTGCCTTTACTGACGTCAGAAATTTTGATGAAGCAGAAGAAAGTACAGAGATTGCAGAACTTAACAAGAGAGACAAAACATTTACTGCACATATTGGGATTTTAGGATTTTTAGAAAATTTGAGAAAAGGGCAATCAATTATTCCTGCAATTCCACCAATTCCAGGCACAGAAATATCTCAACCAAGTAAACAAGACCTAGAAGAAATTTTCAGTCCAAAAAATGAAGGATGGGTAAAGATTGGAAATCTTTTACGAAACAAAACAATTGATGCCAAAATAAATTTGGATAAGATTGTTTCAAGACATCTAGGAATATTAGCAATGACAGGAATGGGTAAAAGTAATCTTGTATCATTAGTTACAAAACAAATTTCAAAATTAAAAGGAACTGTAATAATTTTTGACTATCACAACGATTACACAGGTCTCAACATCCCACGTATCAATGTAATTGATGCAAAAATAAACCCTAGATTATTAGATGCAGACCAACTCTCAGAGGTATTAGAGATTAAAGATAATGCTACTGTTCAGCAACGAGTTTTAAGAATGGCATTTACAAAACAAGTTAGAGACGCAAAAGAGTTTTGGATAAAATTAGAAAATGAGGTTGAGTTTATTGTAAATTCTGAAGAAAAAAAAATAAAAGAAATTCGATCCTCTGCATATAGAGTTCAAGACATCATAGAAGAAGTTCAAAAAAGATTTGAAGATATTTTAGATCCAGACATGGGAGATCCAATTAGTTTCATCAAAGAAGGTTGTGCAAATGTTCTTAATATTTCAGAATTATCTGAAAAACAAGCCAATGTTGCTCTAGCATTTTACTTGCAACAGTTACTCAAAGATAGAAAAGATGCAAGTATTGCAAGACACGGAAAAAGTAAAAGAGATAGAAATTATCAATTCAATTCACCTATTTTTGTAATAATAGAAGAAGCACATGTATTCATTCCAAAAGATCATGACACTAGTGCAAAGTATTGGGCTGCAAAAATTGCAAGAGAGGGAAGGAAATTCGGATTGGGTTTAGGAATTGTATCTCAGAGACCACGAAGTGTAGATCTAAATGTTCTCAGCCAGATGGGATCATTTGCCATAATGAAGATTATTCAGGAAGATGACCAACGTCAAATAGCCTCAGCCACAGAATCCACTAGTCGTGAATTGATATCTCAATTGACCTCACTTAATGTAGGAGATGCAGTTCTTGTGGGACAATGGACAAATCTACCGTCAATGGTACACGTTGAGGAAGTAAAAGAGAAAATTATGGGTGCAGATCAAAGTGCAATTAATGCTTGGGCAAAGGCAGATAAGATGAAAGAAATTGCAGTAGAATCAACACAAGGACTTGTTCAGAAAGATTTGTTGTTAGACTAATGTTATTTTCTCATATTTCAGACACACATTTAGGATTACTACAGTATGGATCAGAGGAACGTGCACAAGATGTGTATGATGTGTTTAATCAATCAATTGATATTTCAATAAAAGATCATGTTGATTTTGTAATTTTTGCTGGAGATATTTTTCATGTGCCTAATCCAAATGGTACAGCTATAATTCAAATGGCAAATGGATTAAAGCAGTTAAAACAAAATAGTATTGATTCATTTTTTATTTTAGGAGAACATGATATTAGTAGAATTAGAACTACACCAATTCCATATGTATATCATAATTTAGAATTTTCAAAATATATTGGTCAAGGTAAGCCAATCGAATACAAAGAAATACTTCTTGCAGGATTTGATAAAATTAGAAAAGCAGAAATTACAAAATATGAAGAAAAATTTGCAGAGGTGGACAAGTTTTCAGAAAATTTTTCGGGACATAAAATTTTAGTTTTACATCAAGGAATTACAGAATTCAACAAGTTTGCAGGAGAGATACAATCCACTGACTTGCCAAAAAACTTCACATATTATGCTATGGGACATCTTCATGATAAAGATGTAAAACAATTTAATCATCTAAATGGACCAATCGCTTATCCTGGTTCTATCGAATCAACAACTAGTGAAGGAATTAAAGAAACAAAAAAAGGATTCTTTGAAGTAGATATTTCTGGCAAAGATGCAAATCCAAATTGGATTCAATTAGATACAAGACCTCAATTTTCATTCAAAACAGAATACCAAGAATTATCAAAAACAATTGACGAGATTTCTGAGAAAATAGTCAATTCTAGAAAAAAACCAATTGTAGAGGTAAAAATACATGGAGAAAATATTGAAACAGACCATATTCAGGCACAAATTGCCAAGCTAAATTCTCTAGTACTTAGATGTTTTTGGAGAATAACTACAAAACAAATTTCTGATTCATCTGTGTTCTTAGATAGACCAAATGTCATTGATGATGAAATGTTCAGACTATCAGTGGATGCCTTGGGTTCTGAACAAGCTGCAAGTTTTGCAATAAAGGAATTACTTCCTATTTTAGCATCTGGAGAAATCAAAGAGGCATCTCAAATAATTATTGAAAATTTTGAGAAATACAAAAAGGAGAAAAAACAATGATTACATCAATAGAGCTTGGAGATTTTCTAGCACATTCAGATACAAAATTAGAATTTGAAAATGGAGTCACAGTTTTCGTAGGAGATAATGGTGTAGGAAAATCAAGTATGATTGATGCAATAACATTTGCACTATTTGGACAACATACAAGAAAATCAAACAAAAGTTTGATCAAACATGGTTCAAATCAAGGATTTGCAAAAATAGGATTTTCAATTAATAGTAAACAATACGAAGCAATAAGAAAAATAGATAACAAAGGAAGTCTTGCTGCAAAATTTTCTGAAATAATTGGAGATGATCGTGTTGAACTTGCAGCAGGTGAAAGAAAACAATTTGGTGAATCAATGACTCATGAGATTGAAAAAACCATCGGTCTTAATTTTGAAAAATTAAAGATAGTATCAATAGTTCAACAAGGAGAATTAAATGCAATCATTAATGCAAAACCGAAAGAATTCAAAGAATTACTTAATGCAATTATAGGAATTGACAAGCTTGATGTTGCATCAGAATCAATGAAGACTGTAAACAAAGAATTCCGTGAAAAAATAAGAGAGAAAATTGGATATGACGATACACATATTGAAAAATTATCACAAGATTTGGAAACATACCAAAAGGAAATCAAAGAAGATAAACCTAAAAAAAACCAATTAGAGACAAAACAAGAAAAATTACATAATAAAGTTGATGATTTAAGAAAAAAAGTAGAAACTGAAGCCCCAAAAATAGACAAAATCAATCAACTGGAATTAAGAAAAAAAGAGCTATTAGAATATGCAAAAGAAGCAATCCATGAAATTCAGCATGGAATTAATGAAAATGAGAGTAAAATACGTGATTGCAAAGGCTGTTTTGAGCATGCAGGTCTGAAAGAGGATTTAGAGTCTAAAATACAAAAAGTGGAGCAAGCAATAGAAGATACTTTAAAGAAAATCCAAGAGCTAACAAACCAAACTGCATCCTTAAAAGAGAAACAATTGTTAGCATCAAAACTCCAACTAAAAGACAACAAATGTCCAGTATGTGATTCACATGTTGAAAAATTAAATCCACTTTTCCAAGAAGAACATCTCAAACAAGAATTGATATCAATAAAAGAAGAAATTATTTCAAAAGAAAAAGAAAGAGACATCTATAATCAAAAAAGAAAAGAATTTTCAGAGAAATTACAAAATGCAAGAGATGCAGAAGCAACACTTAGAGCTTATTCAATTAACAATAAAGAAGAATTAATGAAAATCCAAGAAGACGTAGAGATAAAGAGACAAAATATACAAAAAATTCCTTTATCTTCTAATGGAAATTTGTTAAAAATATCACAAATAGATTCGCATGCAAAAATGATTTTTCAAAATATTTCAAAATTAGAAACTGAGACTAGGGGATTTAATGAACAAGAATTTACAAATCTTAAAAAATTAGTAAATGAAAAACAAATGAATCTATCTCAAATAGACCAACAAATTGGTGCAATTTCAGAAAAAATTTCTAAAGGAGAAAACCAAATCAATATAATTCAAAATGTAATTTCAGAACTAAATGTTGTAAAAGAATATGTAACAAATCTTAATGAAATTCAAACTAGTGTGTTTAGTAGAGATGGACCTGTTGCAACAAGTCTAAGATCATGGGCACTAAATACAATATCTGCTAAAGCGTCAGAATATCTTTCATTACTTAATACAAAAATTCAGAGGATTTTATTATCAGAAAAAACAAGAGATGTTTCCATTACTTGTTATTCAAAAAATGAAATATTAGAATTGGAATCTCTTAGTGGAGGAGAGAAGGTAAGTGTAGCATTGGCCCTACGATTAGGCATGGCAAGCCTTCTAGGAGCATCAAATCTTAATCTAATGATACTTGATGAGCCTACAACACATCTTGATGCTGAGAGAAAAAAATCTCTAGTAGGAGTATTGTCTCAGTTATCAAATATTTCAAATTCAGAAACACCAATGCAATTTCTAATAATTACACATGATGCAGAAATATTTGAGGATTCAACTGTGGAAAGAATTTACAAATTTGAATCATCTGAACAAGGAAGTAAAGTTACTGCACTTTAACTAACATTAACAATTCCGACCATCCAAGGATGAACCATACAAAAGTAATCAAAAGTTCCTACATCATTGAATGTAAATTCAAAAGTATCACCAGACATGAATATGCCAGAATCAAATAATTCATCAATTCCACTTACAGGATGTCCACTAGTTACAGTATGTACAGCACTATCATCATTACTCCAAGTCACTGTTGCACCTGCTGTTACAGTAACTTCATAAGGCAAATAACATTCTATAGTTTCTTCATATCCTGGGACTCCAACACCTGCAGGAATTGAAATAGTTGTGACCATTGGTAATGTTTCTGGTTCAGGTTCTACTTCTGGTTCTACTTCTGGTTCAGGGACAACAGTCATGGTAGTTACAATTCCCTTTGGTTCAGATATATCATCACCATGACCTAAACCTTGTAAAGTAATTTGAATTTCAAGCGGAGATTCATCTAGTATAGTAGTTTCATGAATTGGATGTTTTCCAGGATGTCTATGAGAACCAGGTTCTGAGAGAATTGTATTCCCATCTTGTGTTACAGATATATCATAATTCACATGATCAACAATATTCTTATCATCATCTCTAAATTCAACTTCAATAAGTAAAACATCACCTACAGTTGCAGTTTTAGGCATAATGTAGGAATTAACAGAAATTTGTTCAATAGGAATTATTCGGGGTTGGATAATATCATCTGGAGATGTTGCAATCAGTCCTAAAATTCCTGCAGCAAGAACACCAACAATAATTATTACACCATATGCAAAATTCATCTTATCCACCTGTTAATTTTGCAAACTTTTCGTTCTTACTTAACTTTTCCATAAATTGAATATTAGATAATGCAATAATTGCAGATTCAACTACCGATTTATCAGGATCATTTAATGCCTTTTCCAGAGTTTCTTTTGCGCTTTTGGAGCTGACAACACCCAAAGCAATGGCTGCTTCATGTCGTACAAACATACTTGGATCATTGAGCGTTGCATCATTTAGTGGAGGTATAGCACTAGAGTAACACATCTGACCTAATGAAAACGCAGCTTCATGACGCACCAATTCATTTTCATCGTTTTTTAAAACTTTGGCAATATAGGGAATTTTATCCTCTCCACCAAAATCAAGCAAAATACAGGTGGCTCTTGTTCTAACTACATAATCAGGATGTTCTAAAAGAGAAACAAAATACTCTGTATCTTTTTGTTCATATTTTGACTCCATTTCAACAAAAAGTGATAATCTATCATCAGTTACTAGCAATTTGTTTTGAGATTTTTTGTGTCCTATATTAGGTTACTTGAGAAAAAAGCTAAAACTAGATAGTTGTGGAGATTTTAATAATTGAATTAAGTAACTTGGATTATTCCTGTTTCCACAAGATGCTGTATTGCATTAACTAATTTAGTATCAGAAGTTAGACCATTTGCCCACCAACCCATATTTTGACGAACCCAATCTGGAGTGGTATTTTCATTACCACCTGTTGTACTTTTAGATAGGTTTGGAAATCAATAATTTTCTCATTAATCAAAAATTCAACTCCATCTACAAATTCAGAATCTCCAATTAGACCATCAGACCACCAATAAGCAACATTTTTGAAAAATTCAGGAATTTGAATTTTATTTAGTAGAAAATTTACTTGGCCAAAATCTTTTCCCTCATAAGAGGCGATGATACTAAATGTTCCAGATTTCCAACTCTCTTCAATACTAACATGTGCTTTAAAATCACCAGTAGATTTTCCGGTTATACTAACATCAGTAATCAGTCCATCAGGATGAATAATTTTTAAGGAAATTAGATCTCCTTTCTGATAATTTTTGATATTACCATTTATCTCAACAGTTGATTTCTTATTACCCGAAAGAGTAATTTCTTCATTATCAATTTCTAAACTTCCTATGTTTGCAAAGATTGGAATGTTTGTAGTAGGAACTGAAGTGATCAAAAATGATGCAGAACCAATTTCGTTATTAAGAAAAGTTCCTGAAAGTTGATAATTTCCCGATAACCAATTAGAATCAAGAATTAGTGGAATGGAGAAAATTCCTTCATTATTTGCTTGAGTTTTGATTTCTATGGAAGTATTATCAGGTTTTATGAGTTCTAAAATTATTTTTTGGCCTGAATGGTAATCTATTACATTTCCTGAAATCTGAATAATTGTAGACTCAAATTCGGAAATAGAAACTATATCTTTGTCTATATTTAGAGAACCGTATTCTGTTGAGCTGCCAGATAAAGCAAAAGAAGATAAACTTGAACCAGTAATCACCATCACTAAGATTAATGTAAAAATTATGACGGATTTATCATTCATACTCTAATAACAGTATCTTGGAATAATTAAAGAGTTTAGAAAATAAACTATAATGAAAACTATGAAATATTTTTGTCAATATCTGCCCCACAATGTATGCAGAAATATGACCGCGAGGTATGTATTTAATAGAAAAAATACGAGAATGTTTTATGAGTGCAGTAATAGGTGAAAAGGCACCAAATTTTGGAGTTTCAGAATGGATACAAGGTGCTCCAACTAATTTTGATCAAGAAAAAGATCATGTAGTTTTATTGGAAGTCTTTCAAGTTAATTGTCCTGGCTGTTTCATGCATGCAATTCCTGAGGCAATTAACATCTACAACAAATACAAAGATGATGGAGTTCGAGTTTTAGGTCTTGCCACTGCTTTTGAAGATTTTGATAAAAATACACTAGATAATTTGAAAATGCTTGCAGAAACAGGTGAAGTAATAGAAGAAACAAAGAGTGCACTTTCAATGAATGGTAAATTACAAGAGGGAAATAAGTTACATTACAAGATTCCATTTCCATTAGGAATGGATAATCTAACAAAGGCCACAGAAGAAATTAGTCAAGAAAAAATTATGCAATTTATCTATCCACAGATTCCTGAATTTGATTCACAGCCAGAGGACTACAGAAATCAAATTATTCAAAAAGTGAAAAGTTACATGAAATCAAAAGAATATTCAGCTGAGACATTTGAAAAATTTTCTCTACAGGGTACACCATCAGCCATTTTAGTGGATAGAAAAGGAATTCTAAGAGATGTATCATTTGGACAATCAGGACATGTGGACGCGATGATTCAAAAATTACTTAACGAAGATTAAATCATTCAGTTTTTGTTATTTCTTTTTTTTTATTTTCATTACTACATACACTGTAATAACAACCAAAGACCCAGCCAAGGCCCACCAACCGAAAGAATCATCGAATGTTTCTCCTTTTTGTAGTGCTTCTCTAACAAAATCAGGTTCTTTTAATTCTATTTCATCTCTTTCAGTCAAACCATCAAGATAAGTAGTTCCAAAAAGTTCTAATTTATTATTTCCAGAACCTGTAAAATTTAATGTTACAAAAGAAATTTTGTCATTAGATTTTATTTCAGGAAAAAATTCTTGATCATTAAGATAAAATGTAAAATTTCCTCCCAAAAGATTTTGAGGGATAATAATTTCACCTAAATTATTTTCCAATCCGCTATTAATGTAAAGTGTTAATCTTTTCTTATCCTTATCAAAATCAAAACCCTGGATGTCAAAATTAGCGACAGTATTAATTTCAAATGTATAACCACTTGTTTCAACGTCAAGACGATTAACCAGTCCAGTAGCATCAGAAAGTGCACCAAATGCAGGTGTAACTATTAAAAGTAAAAGTATTGGAATGAATAGAAATATTTTCAATTTATGCAGCTTGTGATATTCGTTTGTTTAATTCTTTATCTTGAGCAATTCGTGGATGTTCTGGATCTGCCAAGATAACTTCAAACCAATAGTGCTTTCCATCTTTGTAGATATAGTAAGAACCCAAAAGTTTCATGTTTGGATATCTTTCAAGAACTCTTCTTTCAGCAACTGTCTGCATATTGTCATCTGCTTTGATTCGTGTAACACCAAGATGTTTTGGTCGTCTTCCACCGGTTGGTCTTTGTTTTCTCATACCACCAGTTCCAACTCTCATTCGGACAACAATAATTCCTTGTTTTGCTTTGTAGCCTAATCTTCTAGCCCTTTGCAATCTGCTTGGCTTTTCGATTCTCGTAACAGCATTTTGTTTACGCCACCTAACTACACGCTCACGTAGTTCAGGAGCATTTTCTTTCCAAAGTCTGATCCATATCTTGTCTTGATGACTAGGCATATCGGGCATAGTAAAATCCCCTTTAATAACTGAATATCAAGAAAAACTAGGTATCACTAATCAATTAAAATTTTCCTTGAGTGATGGTTCACAACCCACACACCAAAAAATTTGCTTCCGCAGAAAGTCCGATAGTTCAAGTACATCAAAGCCGTTAAAAAGGATTTCTCAGTATTGATTTGAGATTTTTATTGAGTAATACTAGCAAATCAATAATGAAAGCAAGAATTGTGATTTTGCCCATAATTTTTGCAATGAGTTTTGTATTTTTACCAGTTGTGCATGCAGAGCCCTCAGTTAACATCATAATGGAAAAAACAACATACAGTTATTGTGAAAAATTATTCTTCATAATTGAAGTTTCAGAGATTACAGGAGAGTCTGCAATTATTCATATCAGAGATGAGGCAGGCAAAGAAAGTAGTGCAATTCCAATTCAAATTTTAAATTTGCAAAATCCAGTTCCACCGTTAATTGCTTTTGAAGCAGAGATATTTCTGCTGGGGAAATATTTTATTGATGTAGAATATTCAGGTGCAGAATTTACATCAGAATTTAATTTAATTGAGTCAGATAATATTTGTATTCCAGGAGTAATCAAACAGTTTTTGATTGAATGGCTCAATAATAAAATGTCAGACGGATATCTAATTGATGCATTTCAGAAATATGTAGATATAGAATTAATTGATATACCTTTTGAAATCAACGATGAAAATATTCTCAAAATAGACATACCAGATTGGACAAAAAATGTAGGATATTGGTGGGTTCAAGGAGTAATTTCAGATAAAGACTTTGCTCAAGTGATAAATTATCTCATTGATAAAAATATTATTTCGCCAGCAATAGGAATTGAAAATGAAATATGAATAAGCATTCAATCATCACAATAATAGCAATAATAGTTATTGTCATACCATTTGCTCATTCTGGATTGAGTATTGTTGGTACACAACAATTAGAATACAGATGGGATAGTCCTGGAGAATTTACTTTTTTTACAATGCTAAATCAAGGAGAAATGGAATTTTGCAATGCAATGCCATTTTGGGCTAGTTTTCAAAAATTTGAAATAGCATCATTTTATCAGTCTGAACAATTGGGTTCATTTACAGTACAACCATTAACAATCAATCCATATTCTTCAGTAGTACAAGAGGGAATTTTTTCATCAGAAGAGATTACAGAAGCTCAGCATATTTTTATGACTTTTGATTTTATGTTTAATGGCGGAAATATCAGACTTGATCCTAATCAGTTCATCATTCTAATAACTACACATACCCCAATATTAGGAATCATTCCTTATTCATCTACAACTCAGATTTCAGGATTTGAATTTGATAAAATGATGAATGCTGAAGATTTATTGTGTGGCTGATTTTTTTCTCGTATCAGCTCTAGATATTAGAGCCAAAATAATTCCAATAGCTGCTGCAATTCCAAATGCTGCAATGGTTCCAATAACTAATTCTGAACCTAGTCCTTTTACAGTAATTTCAGGTGACTGAGGTGTTGATGTAAGAACACAAGCATCATCTTTGAGAACAGTTCCAGGGCCACATCTTTCATCTAGTACACAAGCATCATCTTTGAGAACAGTTCCAGGGCCACACTGAGTTTTTGGCGTATCATCAACGGATGGTGTTTCTTCAACTGGTGGTTCTTCTACAGGTGTTTCTTCAACTGGTGGTTCTTCTACAGGTGTTTCTTCAACTGGTGGTTCTTCTACAGGTGTTTCTTCAACTGGTACAGTGTCACCAAAGACTGAACCAATAATTTCTACCTCTTCAGTTCCTGATGGTAATTCAATGCTCAAAGTTCTACTTTGAGTAGTTGTTTCAGTTTCAGTATAACTTGGTTCATCACCATCTGCTAAAATAATAAAATCATCATCTAGTCCTTCAAAAATAGAATCAAAGAAAGATCTATCAAATGTAATATCTAATGTTCCAGGAGAATCAGTTACATCAACAGTAAGAATCAGGGAAATAAAATCTAAATCAGCTTCAACTCCAGATACAGTCATTCCTGTAACAGTATAATCAACATCAAATGAGTTTCCTTCAATATCTACAGACATTGTTTCTGCATAGACTAGTGCTGAAGAAAGTAGTGTAAACAATATCAAGCCAAGTGAGATTTTTAATAGAGAATTAACACTAGGCGAATACTTTAGTTTTTCAGATTGCAAATTATCCATTCCGTGGTAATTCAATACGATATGAAATCCTCCAAATGGGTGTTAAAAAGAATGAGACGATAATAAATCACGTACAAGTCAAGCTTTTTTGCTTATTTTTAAAGTTTAGGCAGAAATTATACTAAAAAGCTAGATAACGCCTCGAAGTATTTGGATAATCTTCTCAGCAATTACATTTGCAGCCAAAGATTGTGCTTCTTTTGTTTGGGCACCAATATGTGGTGTTAAAATTACATTATCTAGTTCTGCCAATTTGCTTCCAATTGCTGGCTCTTTTTCAAATACATCTAAAGCTGCACCACCCAAAGTACCATTTTTGAGGGCATCATAAAGTGCATCTTCATCAACAACACCACCTCTAGATGTATTGATAATTTTTGCAGTCTTTTTCATTGTAGACATTTTTTGAGCATCAAGAAGATGATATGTAGAATCTAACAATGGAACATGTATTGAGATATAATCAGAACTTTGCAAAAGAGTGTTCAAGTCAGCTTTCATTAAACCAACTTCTTTTGAGAATTCCTCATCAATAGGAATTACATCATATCCCATAATATTCATGTTAAGTGCACGTGCAAGTCTTCCCAATCTTTTCCCAATGTTTCCTAAACCAATAATTCCAAGATATTTTCCTCTAAGTTCTGTTCCCTTCAATTCTTTTTTGAGCCATTTTCCATTTCTAATTTCTCGATCACCTCTAGCAGTTTGTCTTGCCAAAGACAACATCAAACCTAAGACTAATTCAGCTACGGCATTCATTGCACCCTCTACTGCATTAATGACACGAATATTTTTTGCCTTGGCTGTTTCTTGATCAATGTTATCAAGTCCAACACCAACACGTGCAATAATCTTACAATTTTCTGCCTTTTCGATCATCTCTTTGGTAATAGTGGTTCTACTTCTAACAATTACAATATGAAAATTAGAAATCTTTTCTAGAATCTGTTCAGCAGTAATAGTAGGTTCGTAGGAAACTTTCAAACCGTTATCATTTAAGATTTTGTTGAGTATTGGATCTACCTCATCACAAATTAAAACAGACTCATCAAAACCCATGCATGATTGCCTTTATTCACCGAATATAATCATTATGAGTTAAAATAAAAAAAATAGAAAAAGATTGAAGTTAGTACCTATCTATAGGGTACTGGTGGTAATGTTGGTATTACTTCCCATAAAGGAATCATACCTGCATCGATCATTTCAGAAGCAACTTCGTCAGTGTAAAGACCGTGAACATTTACTGCTGGATGTGCAATACTATTCATCCCCATTGGTGGGACAGCATCGCTTGGATTACCTAATGCATATGCATATGATGGTACAGGATCAGTTAAGATACCTGCATCGACCAATCTTGGATTCAATCCAAATGGATCACCTGCAATGAAAAGACCAATTCCGCCAGTGTAAATTGCTGCATAGTCATGGTTTACGAGTGCATAAGCTCCTGGTTCATCAAATATCAAATCCACAATCATGTTCTGTGAACCACCAAGCAACCATGTTTCAGTTGCTGCTGATTGAACTCTATTGCCTTGTGTAACTCTGTCCAAGATTTCTCCAACAATGTGGAAGAATACTGGCTCGTTACCATGATTCTCAATGAAGAGTCTCACGTGTTGATCATTTTCAACATACAATAGTTGTGATTGGTACTGCTTGTTTTCAAGACCATTCCATGGTTGTGCTACAAAGATGTTTTTGTCTGCATCACCCTTTAGAAGGATGTTGTGTAACATGTTTGGAACATAACTGAATTGCATTCCATTAACGACTGTTGCAGAGTTATGATGTTGGAACATTGCTCCGGCATCATAGTTGCCATCGTCGTTCAAATACAATTGGTTGAATTGCAGTGTGAACTCTAATGCATCTGCATCGTAGAACATTCTGTCTAATTCACCGCTGCCGCTTGTCTTCTCTACCATTAATTTCTTGTATCCATCTGCTGGATCAACAATTGTAATTCCGTACATGCCGGAAAATACGTGTTGGTCCATTCCAATTAGGTGGACACCAGAACAGTGATATTTGAAAACACCTGCGGATTCAGCAATGTAACAGTATTGACTTGTTTCTCCAGGATTAACGGAGTCAAAAGTCAATGCTGAGATTTGTGATGCGTGCATATCGTTACCGTGACCAGTAACTTCATCAGCTGCGATGGTAAGTGTCATTTGTACAACGTCACCTTGTGTAACTCTTAATGTTGGTCCTGGGACTTGTCCATTAAAGGTCATGGCGTTGTAAGTTTTTCCTCCCATAATTGGAAGTTCAACACTTTCACCAGTGAGATTGAACTCAACTACGTTGCGTCCAGTATCTGCAAGTGCACCACAATCAGTTTCTGCGAATGCTTGAGGCATTACTAGCTGTAAACCGCCCATATTACGAATTTGGTTCATCATATCCATGTCCATTTGAGACATGTCGATGGATTGTCCGCTAATTTGGGTTTGTGTGTATGTGCTTCCGAATAAGGTTGCTCCCATTACAGCTACTGCTGCAATTGTAAAGAGCATACTAACACGCTTATTCATAATGCAACGTGACTTACGATTCCTATATAATAATTGTCATTCCCTATGTTGAGAAATTATGAAACTATCTGAAAAAGAATGAATAATAGGAGATAATGTGATAAAGTCAGCATGAAATTTAGATTAGACCAAGATTCACTTGGAAAAGTCAAAATCCCAGCTGACGCATATTATGGAGTATTTACTGGAAGAGCAATTAAGCAATATCATGTTACAGGAAACAAAAGCCATGAAAATTTGATAAAGTCATTTGTAATGATTAAACGTTCTGCAGCATTAGCAAATATGAAGACAAAATCTATCGATACAAAACGTGGAAAAGCCATAGTTTCTGCATGCGATAAAATCTTGTCTGGAAAATATGTTGATCAGTTTGTAGTAGATATGATCAACTCGGGTGCAGGTACTGCATTTAACATGAATTCTAATGAGGTTATTGCAAATGTTGCACTAGAAGTACTTCATAAAAAGAAAGGACAATACCAGTTCTTACATCCAAATGATCATGTCAACATGTCACAATCAAGTAACGACACATACCCAACTGCTATGCATGTTGCAATTTTGATGAATCTTAAAGAGACAATTCCAGCTATTGATATTTTGATAAAGTCACTATCTAAAAAAGCAAGACAATTTTCATCATTTAAGAAAATTGGAAGAACACATCTAATGGATGCATTACCAATAACACTTGGTAGTGAATTTGCAGCTTATGTTACATCAATTACCAAAGCAAGAAATGAAATTATTGCAGCACAAAAGGAATTACAAAATGTTGCTCTTGGAGGAACAGCTGTAGGTTCGGGTGCAAACACACCAAAAGGTTACAGAAAGATTGCAATATATGAACTTGGAAAAATTTCTAAACTTCCACTAAAACCTGAAAAAGATATGCAGTATGGTTTACAAAGTAAATTTGCAGTTTCAAATCTGTCAGGTTCTTTACGAAACTTGGCACTAGAAATTGGAAAGATTGCAAACGATATCAGACTAATGGCATCAGGTCCAATTGCAGGATTAGCAGAACTTGGAATTCCTGCAGTGCATACAGGTTCATCCATCATGCCTGGAAAGATAAATCCATCTTTAGCTGAATGCATGAACATGATTTGTTTTAACATAATTGGAAATGATACAGCAGTTTCTTATGCTGCACAAAGTGGACAGTTTGAACTCAATGTTATGTTACCTGGAATGCTAAAGTGTATGCTAGAATCAACAGATATGTTCAAAAATTTCTTGCCAATATTTTCTGCAAATCTAATTGATGGACTTACTGCAAACAAAAACAAGTTACGTAAAGACATTGAAAATAGTCCAGTAATCGTTACATTGCTAACTCCAAAAATAGGATATCTAAAATCTGCAGAACTCTTCAAAGAATCACTAAAAACTGGAAAGACTATCAGAGAATTAGTTGTCTCAAAGAAACTATTGAGTAACAAAGAAATCGATTTTCTATTTGGATAGATTATGGCAAAGATTTTCGTAGAGGCTTATGGATGTTCAGCAAGTTTTGCAGATTCAGAGATGATTTCAGGGCTGATTCTAAATGGAGGTCATACTTTAGTTGATAACTCTTCAGAATCTGATCTAAATATTGTAGTTACATGCTCAGTCAAAGATGCAACCGCAAACAAGATGATTCATAGAATAAAATCATTAAAATCAAAACCATTAGTTGTAGCTGAATGCTTTTCAAAAGCAGAAAAGGGCACTGTGGAAAAGTTCTCAGAAAATGCTAGTTTAATGGGACCAAACTCACTAGGAATGACACTACAGATAATTGATTCAACACTAAATGGAAAAAAACTAATTGCATTAGAAGACTCTGATTTATCAAAGGTAGGGCTTCCAAAAGTCAGACTAAATCCAGTAGTTGGAATTGTAGAGATTGCAAGTGGATGTATGAGTGAGTGTACATTTTGCCAGACTAAATTATCCAAAGGCGATCTTTCAAGTTATAGATTAGGAGATATCGTTAGACAAGTCCAAACAGAAATCAAGAAGGGTGTAAAGAAGTATGGTTGACATCTACAGATAATGGATGTTATGAATTTGACATTGGAACTGACTTACCATCACTAGTAAATGCAGTTGTAGAAATTCCAGAGGACTTTATGATTAGAGTTGGCATGATGAATCCAATGTATATGCCAAGAATCAAAGAAGACTTGGTTGAATCTTTTGATAATAACAAAGTCTTCAAATTTCTCCACATTCCAGTACAAAGTGGTAGCGACAAAGTACTTCACGACATGAAAAGAGGTCACACTGTAGGTACTTTTAGAGAAATTGTGAAAAAAGTAAAAGAAAGATTTGGAGACTTTACCATTTCAACTGACATCATAGTTGGCTTTCCTTCAGAAACTGAAGAAGACTTTCAAAAAACAGTAAATCTACTTGATGAAATAAGACCAGATGTGGTAAATCTTTCCAAGTATAGTAGAAGACTAGTACAGAAGCAGCTGAATGGGAACAAATTGATGTTGCAGAAGTTAAACGAAGAAGTAAGATAATTTTTGAACAGATCAGCAAAACATCGATAGAGAATAACAAAAAGTGGATCGGTTGGACAGGTAAAGTTCTATTTGATGAAAAGACAAATGAAGGCATCAAAGGTAGAAACTTTGCATACAAGCCTGTATTTGTCTGAAATGAAGTAGACATTGGTCAACACTATACAGTTGAAATTACAGATGTTACTGTAAACAGTCTTCTAGGAAAGATCGCAAGCTAAATTTTTTAGATCTAAAATTTGATTAAAAAAACGTAAGAAGGTTTTTTATCTAATTCAAAGAATAGGATCTGAAATGAGTTTTCAAGTGAAAGAACCAATTCTAGTCATAGGTTTAGGTGGCATAGGCTCAAAATTAGCAGTTAAAGCAAAAGATTCCATTAATTCTGATTGTCTAATAATTAGTAATGATGCAAAAGATTTCTCATCAGAGAATTCATCTATTCACGTTTCAACAGATTCAGTGGTTAATCCATCTGTTCAATTAATCAGAGGTTCAACTTACAAGGTTACCGACGAAATAAAATCAAAGATTGCAGGTTACTCTACAGTAGTTTTAATGAGCAACTTGGCTGGAAAAGCAGGCTCAGCTATGGCACCTGTAATATCAGAGATGTGTAAAGAGTCAGACACAGGGTTGATTTCATTTGCAATTATGCCTTTCAAGTATGAAAAAGACCGAATTTTTAATTCTGGAATATCCCTAAAAAGAGTTAGAGAAAATTCTGAATGCACCATTGTTCTTGATAATGATTCGTTACTTGAGAGTAATCCAGATTTGAGTCCTAAAGCATGCTATGATATTGCAAACTCTGCAATTATGCACGTAGTAAAATCACTTGGTTCATCTGAACTATCTGCTGAGACAAACATACTCACTACAAGCAAAGATGGACAAAATATTGAAGATTCGCTAAGAGATTCATTAAAAATGCTCTATGAAAATGCGCCACCAAATGCAATAAAACGTTCAATGTTGTATGTAGTTGGAGGAAGTAATATTCCAGTAGGAGTCTTAAACTCAATTACAAATCTTACAAGTGGGATTCTAAATGAAAGTAATTCACAAGTAGACATGATATCAACTTTGGATGAATCCAAAGTAGTAATGTTATCATCCATTCAAGGAATGACAAAATTTGACAATTATGACCCACTTGGGATGATTCCACAAGAAGATACACTTGATTGGTCTACACCAGACTGTAGTATTGATTGTAAATTAGATCTATACCAATTAGAATAAAATAATTTTTTAAAATTATAATTTTTAGAAAGGAATTATTTTTTTGATTTTTTCTTTGGTGCTTCTTTAGATGGTTTTTCTTTCTTTGGTGCTTCTTTAGCTGGTTTTTCTTTCTTTGGTGCTTCTTTAGCTGGTTTTTCTACTTTGTCTTCAACTTTCTTGGTTTCTCGAGTTGCTTCTTCTACTTTGTCTTCAACTGTTTTGACTTCGGCAGATGGCTCTTCTACTTTGTCTTCAACTTTCTTAGTTTCTTTTTCAGGAGTTACTTCAGATTCTTCTTCGACATATTGAGAAACAAGAACATAACCATCCTCAGTCTTGCTCATTCTAACTCTAATTTTTCTTGGAGGGTTTCTAACTCCCCTTGCCCAAATTTGATGAGCTACTTCTTCTTCAATTTTAATTTCTTCTACTTTCATGTGATGACGAGCAAATTCTCTAATCATGTTAATTGCTCTAACTGCTCTATGTTGTGATTGTGAGAGCTTGACTTTACCTAGATTAATAGTATAGACTCTTTCTAATTCTTGAGACATCTATCCTACCTCCACATCAGTTGATCTCCAAGCTCTACGCTTTGGATTTGTTCTAACAGCTCGTTTTGTTTTGAGAATTATCCAAGCTGGAACTGGTATTGCTTGCCTTGTTTTTTTTAGAAGGCGAATCTTTCTTGGAGAAGACTTACGTGCAGCCATAGAATTTCAAGCACGGAGAGCTCTTTTTAAATGAATCTCAGGATTTGAGGAGGTTTTGTATTTGTTTTAGGATTCTAGCTGAAGCACCCCACACTATTTGGTTTTGATACTCAAAAGTATACATTGCTTGAATTAGATTATGAGATGGATCCAGATCATCTGCCATAGTTTTCAAAAATGGTTCTAGCGGAATATGAAAAATTTTTTCAACTTCAGAGTTTGCTGCAAGTGTTGGAATATTATCAATAATTGAGATAAAGGGTAAAATCAAAAAATCAGAATTCAAAGTAACAACAGGTTCTAGTTGACCAATTACCTGTTCTCTAGTAATTGTAAGTCCAATTTCTTCACTAGTTTCACGTAATGCTGTTTGTAAAAGATCTGAATCATCAACATCTAATTTTCCACCAGGAAATGAAATTTCACCTGCATGAAATTTCATATGTTTAGGTTTTTTAGTCATTACAACAATTGGTTCTTTACCATAAATTACTACAAGTACTGATGCTAATCTGTATTCTCCATCAGTTGTTAGCGTAGGGTTGATGGGACTTGAAAATATTGATTTTAAATCATCTAAAAGCATCTTGTTTTTTTCCTACTATTTTACAGGGGTTTTGGTATTCAAAGGTTTTAACCAAGGATGGGAAATCACAATATGACAATTAGGTATGAAGCTAATCCACCAAAGGTTTTGCCTGATGTGGATACAAACGAATCAATTGCAAAATTTATCAAAAGAATAAAAATTATTTCAAAAAAATGTGATGCAATTCATCTTACTGAAAATGTATTAGGATATCAAAGAGTCTCACCAATAGAAGTTGGAAAAATTATTAGAAAAGAAATTCCAGACATGCCAATTACAGTTAGTCTAAGAGTTAGAGACAAGAGTGAAAAAGAAATTTCAGAGGTTGTAGAGAATTGCATTTCCATAGGATTTTCAGGAATTTTGGTACTAATGGGTGATCCATCACAAACTGGAAAACCAGATTCAAATCAGATTCCAAGTGCAACTGTAAAGAGACTAAGAGAGCAAGGTGTTGACTCAAAAATTGATTTGTATCTTTCAATGTCAAATAAGCCCAATTTTTCTAAAATTACAAAAAAATTAGAGGCAAAGCCTAAAGGATTCATGACTCAAGTAGTTCAAAATATAGAACAAGCCCAAAATCTCTTTGATAATCTAAAAGAATTTTTAGTAATTCCAATTATCCTATTTCCTTCTGCAAAAAATGAAAAATCTGCCAAATTTTTGAATTTAGATTTGGCATCATACAGTAAAGACTTTGATGAATTTGTAAAAAAAGTACATACGATTACAGATGATGTGTTGATTACATCTCCCAATGATTTTAATGGTTTGAATGAATTTTTAGAAAAATCATTTAGTTAAAGTACAAAGTATTTTGCTTTTGGATGATGAATAACAATTGCTGCAGTTGACTGTTCAGGAATAATTTGGCCAGATTCGGTTAATGTCATTCCAGATTTTTCTGGTTGTAATAGTTTCCAAACTAATTGATGTTGTAATACATCAGGACAGCTAGGAAATCCCCAGCTGTATCTTAGTACACCTTGTTCTAGGTTCAGTTCAGATTTTATTTTTTGATTAATCCATTCTGCCAAGGCTTCTGCTACTTCAACTGCCAACCCATGCAGATAGTAAGCATCAGTATACTTGTCTTCTTTATTCCATTGTTCTATTTTTTCTACTACTTTGTTGCCTACAGTTACTGATTGAAATGCAACAATATCGTCTTCACCAAAATAATCAGTCAGACAGAGATGTTCTAGTTTTGTAGAGCGTGGAAAATCAAATTCTACATCATCACCTGTAGGATTTTCAACGAGTAATTTTTTATCTTTATTGTGACATCTAAAGTATCCATAGACAATCTCAGGCTCAAAGAGTTTTTCTCTTATGATTCGAATTTTCCATTGGTTTAACAAATCTTCATGCTCTGCCTCTGATTCAGATCCTGCTTTTCCCCTAAGACCCCAAGATAGCTTGAACAGTGATTTTTTGTCAATCATCTTCCAAACCTCATCCATCTTAATTTGATCTGCTTTTAGACGAATTGGTTCTCCAATGCTTTTAGGAGTTGGAGCATTTACTGGTTTAATGTTGCTCTTTGGAAGGTCAGTAGAATCTACTGAAGCCGTAGATTTTTCTTTCCAGTTTTCAATCTTTTCTTTCCATGTAGCTAAAAGTTTTGGCTTTTCATCTGAAACTAAAATATCCATTGTTTTGAGTCCTTCAAACATTGTATTGCAATAAAACACACCAGGTTCGTAGATTCCATCAAGTTTTGCAATTCTGTTAATGTAGTTAGTGTTAATTGCAGCACCACCACAGAGAATTGGTAGTGTCATTTTATTTTTTCTTGCATGTTCTACAAAAAACTGCATCTGCTTTGAAGTTGAAACCAATAATGCAGACAAACCTATAGCATCAGGATTGACTTCATCAATTTTATCTAAGAATTTTTGTAATGGAACTTGTTTACCCAAATCATATACAGTATAACCATTATTTTGAAAGATTGTCTTTACTAGATTTTTTCCAATATCATGCACATCACCATAAACTGTTCCTAAAACAAGTTTACCTTTACTTGTTCCTTCTTTTTTTAACAAATACTTTTCAAGTTCATCAACTGCTGCTTTCATGCATTCAGCTGATTTGAGAACAAATGGTAAGATTAATTCGCCTGCACCAAATTTGTCGCCAACCTCTTTCATTGCAGGAAGTAAATCTTCATTGAGCGTTCTAATTGCACCATCATGGGTAATTTCTTGAGAAGCATCCAGAGATAAAATTCCATCATTTTCTTTGATTAATTCATTTTTACCTAGCTTTTCTGCAATTGCAGATACAACATCATTTTGAATTCCATTTTTGAGTCTATTTAAAATTCTAAAATAAGCACGCTTTCCAGGAGGCCAAGAAGGGTCTACATCAACTTTTTGGACAGAAGTACTACTTTTGGAATCTGCCTTTTCAAAATAGGAGATTAATTCAGACAATGCATTTGGATGAGTGTTAAAAATTAAATCTTCAGTAAGTTTTCGTTCTTTCTCATCAATCTCCCCATAAGGAATAATCTCTTTAGCATTTACAATAACTGTATCAAGTCCAGACTTTAGTGCACGATATAGAAATACTGAATTAATAATTTTTCTTGGGTATGGAGCAAGACCAAAACTAATGTTACTAAGACCCAAAGTAGTAAATGAATTTGGAAATTTTTCTTTAACAAGACGAATTCCTTCTAGAGTATTTTTTCCTGCATCAAGGAATTCATCTTCACCTGTAGCTAAAGTGAATGTAAGGACATCAAAAATAAACTGTTCAATTTTTAATCCATATTTTTTTCCAGTTTCATAAAGAAGTTCAGCAGTATCTACCTTTTGTTGTGGAGTTTTGGCCATACCATTTGGCCCAATGCACAATGCAATAGAAGGTAATCCATACTTTGCCATTAATGGAGCTAATTTTTCAAATCTACTACCATCACCTTCAAGATTAATTGAATTAATTATTGGTCTTCCAGGAATTTGCTTTATTGATGCTTCAATTACTTCAGGATCAGTTGAATCAAGTACAAGAGGTGCGTCAATTTCTAAGCTTAATCTTTTTACAAGATTTAACATAAACTCTCGTTCATCAGAACGTTCAGTAGTTGCAACACAGACATCAAGACAATGAGCACCATCTTCAACCTGAACTCTTGCCAAGTCAACTAGACCATCATAATCATCAGCAAGAACTAGCTTCTTTGCTTTACGAGAACCTTGTGTGTTAATTCTCTCTCCGATGATTAGAGGAGTTGGAATTTGTTTTAGATCAACTGCTTTTAGTGCAGAACTTACTCTAGGAATAGTCAATATCATAAAATCATCTCAGTTTTTCTAAATACTTAACCCTTGAGAGAATTGGCTTTTTCGTCAATTACTTTTCTTAGTGCTTTGATGTGTTCAGGATTTGTTCCACAGCAACCTCCAATGATTCGTACTTTTTTGTATTGATCAAGAAAATCACCTAGTGCATTACTCATCTTTTCTGGAGTCATCTTGTAAACTGCTTGTCCTCCTTGATTTTCAGGCATTCCAGCATTTGGGACTACTAAGAGATTATGTTCATTTTGCTCATCAAGCCATCTTATACTAGGATTCATCTCAATTGGTCCAGTTGAGCAATTCAATCCAAACACATCAATTCCCATATCAGAAACAGTGGTATATGCAGCTTGGATATTTGTTCCAAGTAACATCTTTCCATATTGATCCAAAGTAGTATTAGAAATGATGGGGACTTTTTTTCCAGTCTTTTCTATGGCATTGTGACATGCCTCAATGACTAATTTTACTTCTAAGATATCTTGACTTGTTTCAATAAGTAACGCATCAACACCTCCAAGAATCAGTCCTTCTGCTTGTAGCTCAAATGCTTCTTGGATTTCATCAAGGGGTTTTTGTCCCAAATCAGGATCAGTTGAACTAGGAAGAAACCCTGTTGGGCCCATAGAACCAATTACATATCTTAGTGGTTCTGAATATTCTTCACAAACTTCAGATGCTAGTTGTGCAATTTTTTTATTAAAATCAACTGTTTGATCACCAAAACCATATTCATCTAGTTTAATTTTATTTGAACCAAAAGAATTTGTTTCAATACAATCAGCTCCTGCATCCAAATAATTTTTATGAATTTCTTTAATCCATTCTGGATGCGTTACCACTAACCCATCATTAAAACCATCTTGATTGTTTGGAAAGTCTTCTGGTTTTGGATCATACTTTTGAATCTCAGTTCCCATTGCACCATCAAAAAGTAAAATTCTATTTTGTAATGCATCTAAAAATGATTCTTTTTCTGTCAACTTAATTTCAAAATGTTTTGGCACAGTTTAACTCTTTTCAGAAAAATCCACAAACATTGAGGTGATTGATACGTATGTTGAAATTAGGTAAAAGAGGAATTACATGTACATTTATGCAAAATTTTCAAATAAATAATCGAATTCGTAGTGCAACCTTTTTTCAGCATGCTGGAGTATCCATTGTCTTTGTATTCATGCCCATTATTGCAAAAGGTGTTACAGATTCTATCCTAGAGATTGGGTTTATTGTAGCCTCATTTAGCTTTGCTCAAATTTTATCTGAAATCTATTTTGGCAGACATTCAGACAAGAAGGGAACTAGGCTCAAATTCATCAGAATTGGCTTCATAGGATGTGCTGCAGCCTTTGGATTGCATTATTTTGCAGATGACATTACCTTGTTATTTCTGGCAAGAATAGGAGCAGGAATTGCAAGTGGGATTATGATTCCTGCAATGATTGCTTATGCATATGAGATTAATGTTGAGAAAAAGAGAGCAGCAACAATAATTTCATTTCATGCATTAGGATGGCTTGCAGGAATTGCAGCCGCAGGATTTGCAAATGATCTAAAATTAATTTTCTTAATTAGTGCAGCTTCATTTATAGTTGCTTTAATGTTTACAATCAAGTTACCAAACATATCACAAGAAAAAGAGCTAGAACCAGGAACTACAAAAAAAATTATTGTGAAAAACAAGTTTCTGTTCTTGTCATTATTACTAAGACATATTGGTGCAGCAGCTGTATGGACTATTCTTCCATTAATGTTAATAGAAAAATTAGGTGCAGAACTTTATCAAATATCAATTATCTATGTTGCAAATACATTGACAGCATTTGTTTTGATGAATTTAATGGCAAGTAGAATTAACATCTCAAATATAACTAAATTTAAAATTGGAATTGGTTGTACTGTATTTGTATTTGTAGGACTAGCAGTAATTACAGATTGGTGGATGGCAATGCCGTTTATGGCATTAGTTGGTGCAACTTGGGCATTTTTGTTTATTGGAGGAAACTTTCATCTAATGGAGAACAATCCACGTTCCACATCAACTGGAATCTTTAGCTCTACACTATCAATTGCAACAGTGATTGGCCCTATAATTGCAGGAAGTATTGCATTTGCATTTGACTATATTGCAGTCATGTATTTTGCAATTGTAATTATTGTTTGTGGATTTGTAGTATCACTAAAGGTAAGAAAATAAAAGAAAAAAAGGAAATTATCGCAATCCCCATCTTGACATTACTTTGTTTTCTAGTTTTTTGAATACAACACTATCAATTACAAGACCAATTACCATTATCACAATCATTATTGAAATGACTTGTGAGACATCATTTAGGGAACGCCCTGCATTAAGTAAGAATCCTAATCCTAGGAATGAAAATAGCAGTTCAGCACCAATTACGCCTCTCCATGCAAATGCCCAGCCTTGTTTGAAGCCTGAAATCATGTATGGAAATGCTGCAGGTATCAATACAGCTGTAATTAGCTGACTTCCCTTTGCACCCATATTTCTTGCAGCCTCAATATAATGAGGATCAATGTTTTTGACTCCAGTGTAGGTGTTTATTGTAACTGCAAAGATTGCCCCAATGGCAGTAACAAAAATTATTCCACCATCTGTTAGTCCAAACCAAAGAATTGCAAGTGGAACCCATGCAATAGAAGGAATTGATTGCAATCCTAAAACTAAAGAGCCAACAGTTTGGTTGATAACTTCAACTCTTGCCATGAAAATTCCTAAGATAACTCCTCCACTAATTGCAATTGTCAATCCAATTGCTAATCTCCACATACTTGTTGCAATTCCATAAAACAGGCTACCATCGGCTGCACTATATGCCAAGTCTTCAGCTACTTCATAGGGAGATGGAAAGATATTATCAGGCCAAACTCCAGCCATTGAAATAATTTGCCAAATTACAATGATTCCAATGTAAAATGCAATTCTATGTGGTGTGAAATTTTTTCCCATTATAATCACTGTTTATTTTTCTTTACCTCAGGTCTAAGTTCTGCTAAGATATCTTGTTGTAGTTTTAGTAATGATTCATCTTCAGTAACTCTAGGTCGTGGAAAATTATTTTCAAATTCTTTTTTGATAGTTGATGGACGATTACTAAAAACAGCTATTTTATTTCCAAGAACTGTAGCTTCTGAAACGTTATGAGTTACAAACAAAATTGTTTTCTTTGTCTTTTCCCAAATTAACTGCATCTCAACTAACAGTAAATCACGAGTTTGTGCATCAAGTGCTGCAAATGGTTCATCCATCAATAATACATCAGGATCCATTACAAGTGCTCTAGCAATAGCTACACGCTGTTTCATTCCAGTTGAAAGTTGGTAAGTGTAAGAATTTGCAAATTTTGTTAGTTGCATCATATCCAAATATCTATTAGATATCTTTGCTCTCTCTTCCTTTGGAATTCCTGCCATCTTTAATCCAAATTCGACATTATCTTGAACTGTGAGCCACGGAAATAGTGCACCTTCCTGAAATACCATAATTCTCTCGGGTCCAGTCTCAGTAACGGGATGCCCGTCAAAGATAATTTCTCCAGCATCTGGTTTCTCCAAGCCTGCAATTATGCGTAAAAATGTTGATTTCCCACAACCAGATGGGCCAACCAAACAAACAAAATCACCAGCCTCAACTTTTAGGTTAATGCCACCAAGTGCTTCAAGTTTATGAGATTCATGGCTAAAGTACTTTACAATATTTTTTGCCTCTAACTTTGTCATCTACAATTCTTCCTCCTCTAAGGAATTTATATCAAATAGGGAAAAATTCCAGACAGATCGTATCCATTTCTTCCCAAATATCCTAGTGCATCAGCTCTTTCAGCAAAGGAAAAAACAGAATTGGGTAATGGATCTGCAGTAATTACAATATTGGATAATGCAATATCTACAACATCATCAGACAAGGACTGTCCTAAATAAGAATTTAAAAAATCATTAAAGACAATTCTAGTTTCAACAGGATGTTCAACAATCCAGATAGTTGTTTCGTAATGAGAAGTTAAAAAAGGAATCATAAATTTTTTATTATTTTCAAAATAATTTATATTTCCAATTAAAAGAACAGATGCAAATTCATTGTTTGGCCATAGTTCTTCTTCATGAAATAATCGTTTTCCACCAAGTTCAGTTTCTAAAATTGTAGCCCAAGGTTCTGCAACCCATGCACCATCAATATCTCCTTTTACAAATAGTGTATAGATATCAGGATTTGAAATATTGTAAACAATTACAGAACCGCCTTTTTCTGCTGGCTTTAATTCATTTTCAGAAAGATAATGACGTAATGATATATCTTGTGTGTTGCCAATTTGGGGAGTCGCAATTTTTTTTCCTGCAAAGTCTGAGGCAGAATTTATTTCAGAGTTGGGATGAACAATAAAGCTAGCACCTCCACTTGCAGCTCCTGCAAGAATCTTTATGTTATGATTCTCTGAATTCAAATATCCATTAATTGCAGGGCCTGGTCCAACATATGCAACATCAATAGAATTGGCAAACAAAGCTTCTATTGCTTGCGGTCCACTATCAAAAACTCTGGTTTCAATTTTTACTTGATCTCCAATGCTTTCTTCAAAGAATCCCTTTTCTATTCCTACAATTGGAATGACATGACCAATGTTTGGAAAATATCCAATGCGAATCTTATTTTCATGCGTAGTATCACTAGAAAGAGTAATTCCCAATACAGATAACAATACAATTCCTACAATGCCTGCAGAAATTGCTGATCGAGTTTTCATAAAACAGCGTTATATTTGGCGGTTAAATAATCATCGAATTTTATCTCAAGCTAGGCTGAAATTTTTTTTTCAAAAAATTAAATTGCAGCCTAACACAAAAGATAAATTCCAAATTAAGACGAGAAAGATGTTTCATGACTCAAAAAGGAATTCTTGCATTCTCTGGAGGACTAGACACTTCAGTTGTTGTAAAATATCTACAAGAAGAACACAACATGGATGTCATTACAGTAACAGTAGATGTTGGACAAGGTGGTGATAGTAAAAAAATTGCAGCTAAAGCAAAAAAACTTGGTGTAAAAAAACATTACAACATTGATGCACGAAAAGAATTTGTTAAAGATTACATTTTTCCATCAATTAAAGCCAATGCACTTTATCAGAAAAAATATTGTCTTGCAACAGCACTTGCAAGACCATTAATTGCAGAAAAAGTTTTAGAGATTGCAAAAAAAGAAAAAGTAACATCACTAGCACATGGATGCTCAGGTAAAGGAAATGATCAAGTACGATTTGATATCACATTACAATCAGGTTCCAACCTACCAATCATTGCTCCAATTCGAGACAAAAACTTGGATAGGGATACTGAATTAAAGTTTGCAAAAAAACATGGAATTGAAATTGATGCTGTGGCAAAAAAATTCAGCATTGATCAAAACTTGTGGGGACGTGCAATTGAAGGAGGAGTATTAGAAGATCCATACAACGAACCACCTGATGATGCATTCATTTGGGTTAAAACAAAAAATTTACCAGACAAGCCAACGTATTTGGAAATTAAATTTGAAAAAGGAATTCCAGTCAAAGTTGATGACAAAGTAATGAATTCTCAAAAACTAATTGAATACATCAACAAAAAAGCAGGTGCCGCAGGTGTCGGAATAGTTGATCATATTGAAGACAGAGTTGTTGGAATAAAATCACGTGAAGTATATGAAACTCCTGCAGCAACTTGTTTGATTGAAGCGCATGCAGATTTAGAAAAGATGGTTCATACTAAACATGAGAACAAGTTCAAATCCCTAATAGATGATGAATGGGCATACTTGGTATATTCAGGGCTTTGGCAAGACCCTCTCAAAGCAGACTTGGATGGATTTATCGAAACGTCACAAAATCCAGTATCAGGAAGCGTGAAACTAAAGTTGTATAAAGGAAGCTTGAGGGTAGTTGGAAGAAAATCCAAGAATTCATTGTACAATCATGGTATTGCAACTTATGGCTCAGAATCAACATTTGATCAAAGATTAGCCAAAGGATTTGTAGAATTGTGGGGAATGCAGACAACAGAAGCTAATAAATTACAAAAGAAAAGGTCAAAAAAAATATGAACTGCCCAGAATGTGATGCAACATTAAACATTCCAGACGATGCCTCAGTTGGAGAAATAATCTCCTGTCCTGATTGCGGCGCTGACTTTGAAATCGCAAAAAAAGACGGATCAAATTTAGAGCTAAAGCAAGCAGAAACCGTAGGCGAAGACTGGGGAGAGTAATGTCAAAAGTATGTATCGTATTTGATCGTCTGAGAACAGAAGAAAAAATGCTTCAAAAAGAAGCAGTAGGACTTGGACACGATGCAGTGATGCTAGATGCAAAGATTACTCAAATTAACACAGATAGTAAAAAAGAAGACTATGATTTTGGGAATGTTGTTTTAGAAAGATGTGTCAGTTATTTTAGAGGACTTCACTTTACTGCTAGTTTAGAATTTATGGACATTCCAGTTCTAAACAAGTTTGATGTTGCAAGCATTTGTGGAAACAAGATGTTCATGACTTTGCTTTTAAAAAAAAATAATGTTCCAACACCAAAAACATACTTTTCATTTTCAGGTGAAAGTGCAGCAGAGAATTTAGAAAAAGTTGGATATCCTCTAGTGATCAAACCAGTAATAGGAAGTTGGGGTAGAGGAGTAATGCCAATCAAAGATAAAGATGCAATGGAGGCAGTTTTGGAAATAAGAGAAGTCACAGATGGTCCACATGATAGAATTTACTACTTGCAGGAATTAATTAAAAGACCACCAAGAGATATCAGAGTGATCACTATAGGAGATGAGCCAATTGCAGCCATGTACAGAAAATCATCAGGTGAATTTAAGACAAACATAGCACTAGGAGCAGATCCAGAACTTTGTGAGATCACAAAAGAGATGGAGGATATGGCAGTAAAAGCATCAAAAGCTATGGGTGGCGGAATTTTAGGAATAGACATGATGGAAGACGAAGAACGAGGCCTAGTTGTACACGAAGTTAACAATACAGTGGAATTCAAAGGATTGGCAAGAGTTGCACAACGAAACATTCCAAAAGAAATGATAGAATTTGCTCTAAACTACGTTAGGAAATAAATTATACTCCATAACGAGGAGATTTATCATGAAAGTAGGTATTGTAGGAGCATCAGGATATGTAGGTGGAGAAACACTTCGTCTTCTTGTTAATCATCCAGATGTTGAGATAGCTATGGTGACATCAAGGCAACATGTTGGCGAATATCTTCATAGAGTACAACCAAGTTTGAAAGGATTTACAGATCTTACTTTCTCAGAATTAGATTATGATAAATTAACTGACAAATGTGATCTAGTGTTCACTGCTGTTCCACATGGTACAGCAACTGAAATTGTAAAGACACTATATGATAGAGGTACCAAAATAATTGATTTGAGTGCTGATTACAGATTACATGATCAAGAGGCATATGACAAATGGTATGGATGGGAGCATCCACATCCAGATTATTTACCAAAATCAGTTTTTGGAGTTCCTGAATTACACAGAGAAGAAATCAAAAAATCACAACTTGTGTCTTGTCCAGGATGTATGGCAGTTACATCAATATTAGCACTGGCTCCATTAATTCGAAATAACATTATTGATACAGAACACATCATTGTAGATTCAAAGATTGGATCTTCTGGTGCAGGTTCTGGTTCTGGAACTGCACATGCAATGAGAGCAGGAGTGATCAGACCATACAAACCAGCAAAGCACAGACACACTGGTGAGATTGAACAAGAACTTAGTGAAATTGCAGGAAAGAAGATCAAAGTTTCAATGAGTCCACATGCAGTTGATGTAGTTCGCGGAATTTTATGTACAAACCATACATTCATGCAAAAAAACATTGATGAAAAAGAATTGTGGAAATTGTATCGTCAAGCTTATGGTGATGAAAAATTTATCAGACTTATTCGTGACAAAAAGGGATTATACAAATTCCCAGATCCAAAGTTCTTGGTTGGTTCAAACTTTTGCGATATTGGATTTGATATAGACGAAGACAATAACAGATTGATTGCATTATCTGCATCAGATAACTTGATGAAAGGTGCAGCAGGCTCTGCCATTCAAAATATGAATATTATGTGTGGTTTTGATGAAATGGATGGACTAAGATATACTCCATTAACTCCTGTTTAGAAATGATCACAATCAAAATTGGTGGAAGTGTAGTAGATAATTTACATTCATCTACAATTGCAGACATTAAAAAAATAGTAAAATCAGAAGGAGTGATTTTAGTTCATGGTGGTGGAAAAGAAGTTACAAAAGTTTGTAAACAGCTTGGAAAAGAACCAAAATTTGTAACATCATCTAGTGGAATCAAAAGCAGATATACTGATAAAGAGACTGCAGAAATTTTTACAATGGTAATATCTGGTAGAATAAACAAGACAATTGTTCAGTTGCTTCAAAAAAATGGTATTAATGCAATTGGTCTTTCAGGAGTTGATGCCAGAGTTATAGAAGCTGATAGAAAAAAGAAGCTTCTCATAATCAATGAAAAAGGCAGAAAACAAGCAATTGATGGAGGCTACACTGGAAAAATTACCAAAATAAACTCGGAATTCATCAAATCACTCTTAGAACAAGGACTTACACCTGTTATTTCACCCATAGCAATTAGTGAAGAGTCAGAATTTCTCAATGTTGATGGAGACCGGGCTGCAGCATATGTAGCTGGCAAAGTCGGTACTGATAAAGTATTATTCATTACAGACGTTGACGGACTTTTAATGGATGACAAACTTGTTTCCAAACTAACATTAGCAGAAGCAAAAGAAATCAGACCAAAAATAGGACCAGGAATGGAGAAGAAGATTTTAGCAGCTACTGAAGCATTAGATATGGGTGTCAAAGAGGCATTGATTGCAAATGGTCAAAAAGAAAATCCAATATCATCTGCAATTGCACATGATAATTGTACGGTGATTGAACATGAGTGAAGATCAATTTATGGGAAATCTCTATCAGAGATTTCCAGTTACAATTGAAAAAGGAGTTGGAGCTCATGTATGGGATGTTGATGGAAAAGAATACATTGACTGCATGGGGGGATATGGTGTTGCACTAGTAGGTCATCAAAATCAAAGAGTCAACAATGCAATAAAAGAACAACTTGATAAAATTATCACTGTTCATAGTTCACTATACAACAAAACAAGAGAAGAGTTTTTGAAAATACTAATTGGACTAGCTCCCAAAGGACTCACACAAGTTCATCTAAACAATAGTGGAGCAGAAGCAATAGAAGCTGCAATAAAGTTTGCAAGAAAGTTTACAGGTAAAAAAGGAATGGTTGCAATGAAAGGTTCCTATCATGGAAAATCGTTAGGTGCATTGTCATTAACATTTGGTCCAAAATATAGAAAACCATTTCAACCACTTGTTGAGAAAGTTTCTTTTGCATCATTTGGAGATATAGAATCACTTCGTTTAGCAATTGATGATGATACAGCTTTTGTAATTTTAGAACCAATTCAAGGTGAGAGTGGAATTATTGTTGCACCAGAAGGATTTTTGCAAGAGGTGAGAAAACTTTGTGATGAGAAAGGAATTCTGTTAATTTTTGACGAAATACAAGCTGGTTTAGGTCGAACTGGACGATTATGGGCTTGTGATCATTGGAATACTGCACCAGATATTTTATGTCTGGCAAAAGGAATAGCAGGAGGAGTGCCAATGGGTGCAACTCTTGTAAGACCAAACATTTTATCTGCAATGAACAAAGGAGAGCATTCATCAACATTTGGAGGAAATCCAATATCTTGTGCAGCAGGAATTGCAGCTCTTAAGGCATTAACAGAAGATGGGTTAATTGAGAATTCTGAGAAGATGGGGAAAATTTTTAGAGAAGGATTAGAGAAATTAAAAGAAAAACATACTGTGATTAGAGAGATTCGTGGAAAAGGACTCATGATAGGAATAGAGATGAAATTTGAAATCAAAGACATTCTAATGGCGTTAATAAAAGAAGGTATTCTAATGCTATACTCGGGAAGAAACATACTAAGAATTCTTCCACCATTAGTAATATCTGAAAATGACATAACAAAAGTTTTACATGCTCTTGATTCTATACTAACTGAAGAGGAGCAAAAACGTAATGTACAAGGATAAAATAGACCAAAAGATTATCGAATATCTAAAAGAAAACTCTAGAGAATCATTTGTAGATATTGGTAAAAAATTAAAGCTTTCTGAATCAGCAGTAAGAAGACGTGTAAAAAATCTATTAGGTAGTGGAGTAATCAAAAAATTCACTTTAGAACTTGGAGAAGAGAATGCTACCAGTGCAATTGTTTTAGTTTCAGTAGATTCTGCAACAGACACATCCAAAGTTTCTATGAAACTTACTAAATTAGAAGGAGTAAAAACAGTTTATGAAATTACAGGTCAATATGACATCACAGTAATTATTAGTGCAGCAACAATTGCTGAAATTAATAATAGTATTGATGCATTAAGAAAGATTCCAGGTGTAGTTGATACAAATACTGTAATTATTTTGAAAAAAGTAATCTAAAACGACTTTCGTTTCAAAATTTTAATTCAAAACTAAATTAGGATCATTATTACTTATTTCCAACGAACCTAGTACGAATATGTTTATATTCTCGATTTAGGTCAACGATTTCAGTAATGAATGATCCGAATCACTATGCAAATGTGTACAATGCATTTGACAAAAATCCAAAGAAGATTAGAATTCTAGACAGTACTTTAAGAGAAGGAGAACAACATCCAGGTGTTTCATTTACAAACAAACAAAGAATTCAGATTGCATGGATGTTAGATTATTTTGGAGTTGATCAAATTGAAATCTCGCCAGTTATATCAAAAGATCATAAAGAGGCAACTAAGACAATCATCAAACAAGGATTAACTGCAGATATTGTTTCTCATGGACGTGCTCTTAAATCAGATATTGATATTTCATTGGATTGTGATGCAAAATGGTGTGCAGCATATTTAGGAATTTCAGATATTCATCTAAAAGATAAATTACATATTTCAAGAGAAGAAGCACTTAACAGAGCAGTAGAGACTGTAGAGTATGCAAAATCTCATGGTCTTAAAATTAGATTTACAGTAGAAGATGGAAGTAGAACAGAACCAGAATTTTTGCTCAAAGTTTGCAAGTCAATTGAAGAAGCAGGTGTAGATAGAATCAGTCTTCCAGATACAGTTGGAATTTTACGTCCAATTGGAATGTATAATTTTGTTAAGAAGGTTAGAGAGGTAGTAGATGTACCATTAGATGCACATGTTCACAATGATATTGGATTTGCAGTAGCAAATGCATTTTCAGCATGTGACGCAGGAGTTGATCAGATTCATACTACTATTGATGGTATTGGAGAAAGAACAGGAATTCCACCTCTTGCAGAAGTTGCAGTAGCACTTACGTATCTATACAAATCACCAAACGATTTTAGATTAGATATGTTATTGGATTTGTCTAGATTAATTGAAGACTATACATCAATCAAACCATATGATTCAAAACCAATTGTAGGATCGTCTGCATACAAACACAAAGCAGGAACACACCTAGCAGCAATTATCAGAAACCCTGCAGCCTATGAGCCTATACCACCAAGAGCAGTTGGAAACAGAAGAAGAATTGTCTTTGGTGAATTGGCAGGAAAGACAGGAGCTGCATATCTAATGTCATTATTAGGACTTGAAAAAGACGATAAAGGTGCAAAAGCAGTTGCAGCTGGATTGAAGAATCTTAGAATGGGTGATCTTATTGAGATTCCACTTGAAGACAGACTTGAAAAAAAGATAATTAATGATAAATAGAGAGAGGAGGTGAGGAGAAAATATGTCAAAATGTGAAGAATGTGATGCAGATATTTCCGTACCAAGTGATGCACTTGAAGGAGAGATTGTAACATGTCCAGAATGTGGCGCAAGTTTTGAATTAGCAAAAGGTTCAGATGGTTTCGATCTAAAGCCTGCCCAAACGGTTGGCGAGGATTGGGGACAGTGAGTCCTGACGTTACAATTCTTTACGATAACATCCGTTGGGAAGAAAAAGCTCTGCTAGAAGCCGGTAAAAAAAATAACATCAACGTTCAGATGGTTAATTGTAAGAAACTAGCATTAGATTTAGAAAAAAAGCCTGAAGATTATGGAGTAGTTATTCAGAGGTGTGTGAGTTACTATAGAAACTTGCATTCAACTGCAGCCTTAGAAGGACTTGGAGTCAAGGTAATTAATTGTCTCAATACAGGTATTTTTGCAGGGAATAAATTATTCACCCACATGTTACTAAAGAAATTTGGAGTACCAATACCTGATGCAACAGTTGCTTTTTCAAAAGAAGCAGCTTTGCAAGCATTAGAAACACAAGGATTTCCAAAAGTAATCAAACCAACAGTTGGTAGTTGGGGTAGATTAATTTCAAAATTAAATGATAAAGAATCAGCTGATGGAATTATTGAGAGTAGAGAAAAGATGTACCCAATTCACCAAGTCCATTACCTAGAAGAATTTGTAAAAAGACCACCAAGAGACATCAGAGCTATAATGGTGGGAGACAAAATAGTTGCAGCAATTTACAGAACTTCTGAAAATGGAAATTGGAAAACGAATATGGCACTTGGAGGAGTAGCAGAACCATGTAAGGTTACACCAGAAATGGAAGAAATGTGTATTAAGGCAAAAAATGCAGTTCAAGGGGATATCGTAGGTGTAGATTTGATGGAAAGTGATGAGAAAGGACTAGTCGTACATGAAGTTAACAATACAACAGAATACAAAAACACAGTTAGAGTGTGTGAAGTAGACATTCCATTCTTAATGCTGGATTATGCACTAAAGATAGGCAAGTAAATTGAATTCTCATTTTACAGTAACACCAAGTTTTACAGTGAAGGCACTTGAGAAAGCACTCAGACTTTACACACCATCACTCAGTGAAAAACCAATGGCAGATTTTTTAGTTGATAAATGTGATGATTTAGGATTTGATGATATTCAAATTGATGAAGTAGGAAATGTAATTGCAAAGAAAGGAACAGGTTCACCAAAAATTATGTTATGTGGACACATGGATGTTGTTCCAGGAAAAGTCAAAGTTAGAAAAGAAGGAGATTCACTTTATGGACGTGGAGCATCAGATGCAAAAGCACCATTAATGGCAATGCTATTTGCTGCAGCATCAATTCAAAATAACAATGGAACTATAATTTTTGTAGCAGCTGTAGATGAAGAAGGTAGTGCTACAGGAATAAAAAATCTGGTAAAAAAAGAGATGGATGTTGATTATGCAGTTTTTGGAGAACCAAGTGGAGTTAAACAAGTCACAATTGCATACAAAGGAAGATTAGCAATTAATCTCAAAGTTAGCGTTGAGGATAGTTCTCATGCAAGTGCACCATGGCTTTCAAAAAATGCAATTCATGAATCAATGATTTTTGCAAAAGAACTCAAAGATAGATTAGAAGCAGATCAAGATGGCAAAACGAAAGGAATGCTACTGACTGCAACTATGACTGAAATTAAAGGAGGAATTAGTCATAACGTAACTCCAAAAGAATGTGAAACGGTTTTTGATATTAGAATTCCAGTAGACATGAACTGTAAATCCATTGAGCAAAAAATTGCAACACTAGTAAAAGAAATTTCAAAGGAAAGAGATGTAGAGGCATTTTATTCAATTCTTGATGAAACAGAACCATTTGAAGCAGCTCACAATTCACCAATAGTTAGAGCATTTACTCTTGGAATTATCGAGGTAGAGCATTCAAGACCAACTCTAATTAGAAAAACAGGCACAGGTGACATGAATGTTCTTGGAAATCAGTGGAATATTCCCGTGGTAACATATGGTCCAGGAGATCCTCACGAAGCCCATACAATTGATGAGAAGGTTTCAATTGATGAGTATCTAAGAGGAATAGAGATTCTCAAGAAAACTCTTCAGCATTTAAAAAGACTTCATGATAAAAAGATGCAGTAATGCTTTGGTTTGTAGGTTTAGGAATTTCGGGATTCAAATCAATTCCTAATGAAGCACTAGATATTTTATCAAAGGCAGATATCATCTATCTTGAACAATTTACCAGTCCAATTGGAAAATCAGATCTGGTTAAAATAAAAAATGCAACAAAAGGAGAATTCGAACCTGCAAAGAGATGGTTGGTAGAAGATGGAAATGAGATTTTACAAAATGCAAAGAAGAAGAAAGTGGTTTTGTTATCATATGGAGATCCATACATTGCAACAACACATATTGAATTAAGAACAAGAGCAATAAAAGAAAAAATAAAAACATTTTCTATTCATGCTTCATCATCACTTACTTCAATGATAGGAGAATGTGGTTTGCATTTTTACAAAGTTGGGAGAATTGCAACAATAATGAGTGAAATGAAATCACTGACAACACCATACTATCTAATTTACAAAAATGTTATTGAGGGAAATCATACTATACTTCTCTTAGAATACAATCAAGACAAAGATTTCTTCTTAGATCCTAAAGATGCATTAAATGGATTACTAGAAACAGAGGAAGGACAGAGAAGAAATGTCATAAGCTTGTCTACTTATGCTATAGTTGCATCAAGAATTGGATTCAAAGATCAAACAATTATTTCAGGAAAAATATCTAGCTTGAAGAAAAGAGATTTTGCAAAACCGCCACATACTGTAATTATTCCAGGTAGATTACACTTTACTGAATCAGATGCCTTGAAGATATTAGGTGAATGTATTGATGAACCATTTGATAATTCTGAAAAAACAAAAAAGATTTCAGTTCAGATGATGAAAAAATATGTTCCAATGGTAAGAGAAGCACTTGAAGAGATTAAACCATACTATAAAGATCAAAAAGAATATCAAGTGATTTTAGAAAATGCAGAATTGTACATACTAGATGCAGAGAAATTTCTAGAAGATGGGCAAGATGAGGTAGCAATTTTGAGTATTGGGTATGCAGATGGTCTTGTTGATGCATTGAGACTGACAAAAGGCCTTGATCCAAAGATGTAATCCTTAGCGATGAATTAAAGAGAGGGTCCAAAAATAAGAAAAATATTGGAAATTAATGAAAAGATGATTCTTTCTATCATGTATGTATGTCAAATTGATAGAAAATCAGTACTTGAACAAATTAAGAAAAAAAGTTTGCTTTCAGCAGATGCAATTAACTCAAAGATTGATGAATTAATAAAAAACCAACTTGTAAACGAGGACAGAAGCACACTCACAGAAATTGGCAGAGACTCATTGCATGTGGTATTAGCTGGAGGTGTTTTTGATATCATTCATCCTGGTCACATTTACACACTTAATGCAGCAAAAGCATTAGGAGATGTTTTGGTAGTAGTTGTAGCAACAGATAACACATCTGAAAAGATGAAGAAACGAAAACCACTACACACGCAAGAACAAAGACAAGAATTAGTTAATTCACTTTCAATGGTAGATCTTTGTCTAGTAGGACAAGAAGATGATATTTTCAAGACAGTTAATCGTGTAAGACCACAAATTATTGCATTAGGTTATGATCAAGTTCATCAAGAGAAATTCATCACAGATGGATGCAAAAAGATTGATCTTGAGGTAAAAGTTGCAAGATTGCAATCCCCAATTCCTGAAAGCTCTAGCTCTAAAATAGAAAAAGAGTATGGAAAAGATATTCACGGAATTTAGGAATTAATTGGAATCTTGATTGAAACTTTTGATCCATCTTTTAGTTTTGCAGTTTTTCTTATACAGACTTTTGATATTAATTCAATTATAGAAGCATCATGATGAGTTCGTTCAAGTATGATTAATTCACAATTAATTGAATTGTTGAGTTTGGCTGGAAAGCATTTTACCCATCCATAGGTTCTCTTTCCATCTGAAAAGCTCTTAATTTTGATACCTTCCAAAATTTCAAATTGTTTAATTGCTTCTTGATGAATTTTTTGATCTAATTTAACATTAAGAGTTCCTGGAAATGGAATATATCCAATTTTTGGTTTGAACTGTTTTGTATATCCTTTTAATCCCATATAGTATGCACCCTCACCCATTCCAGAAACCAAAGTTCCTTTTAGATTCACATGAGAAGGAGACAAATCCAAACTTTTTTGTAAAATAGCTGAGAGTTTAACCATTTCAGAAAAACCTTTTGTAGTAATTTTTACTGAAATATTTCTTCCACTTACTATTCTTTCAATGAAAAGATTTTGTTCTAACTCAAGCAGATGTTTTGATGCAGCTTGTTGTGATTTTTTGATATTTTTTCCAAGTGAGGAAGTAGTGACAGTAACATAGTTGTGTTTTGCTCCTTTAGACAGAAGGAAAGAGAGAGTTAAGAGGTGCTGAATCTTTAATTCAGTCATCTAGAAAGCCTATGAGATACCTAAATCACTAAATGTTTTAAGCGTCATGTCATTAGAGTTGGATAGTTTAGCAACTCTATGTCCAATAACACATTCAATGCCTGCATTTTTAGCACCTTCTAGTAGTCTTTGAGTGATAATTCCATCTAGTAGAAGATACTTGATTCCTGATTGTGTAGATAATTTACTAACAACCTCACTGATTGGAACTTTGAAAATTTCGTTTTGATCACTATCTAGTGCAACTGCTTCAAGTGTTTCATTAAGATTTGGGAAAACCTTTGATGCTACATCTACAATTGGTTTATCATCTTCATTTTTGAGTGATGGTGCAGGTTTTCCATTTTTAATTTCATTAGCAACAGGACTTAGAATTTCATCAATTCTTTGTGGAGTTAGTTCTTCAACTTCAACATCGTTATCTGCTTGAAGTTCATAGTCTAATGTAACAACAGATTTGAGTTCTTTGAGGATAAATCCACCTGATCTATCTCCATCAAGGAATGCAACAACAGTATCTTTGGTATTACATAGTTCTTTGATAGATTCATCAATTTTTGCACCTTCAATTGCAAGAGCATTGTCATATCCTGCTCTTAAAAGATTGATTACATCGGCTCTTCCTTCAACAAGAATTACCCAAGTAGAATCAAAGACGCCAGAACTGCATGTAAGTTTTGATGGTCCATATGTTGATAGTTTTCCAGTATCACCTTGATGAACATCATTTAACATGCTTTCTCCTTCACTGACAGTTTTTGTTGCCCATTTTTGCTTGATTTCTTTAGCGCGTCTTACAATATCGTCTTTCTTGGCAGCTCGTACATCATCAATAGCATCTAATCTAAATTTGCAATCAAACGGACCTACTTTGTCAATGCTTTCAATTCCTGCAGCAATTAATGCACAAGTATCAATATCAGTACTCATTGGGATTAAAGCAGTACCATTTGTAGTATTAGCTGTTGATTTTGCATCAACCTCAATACGTCCTACTTTAGAAACTCGTTGCAGTTCATTCAGATTCATCTCTGGACCTAACAGACCTTCTGTCTGGCCGAAGATTGCACCGATTATATCTGCTCTTTCAACGAGCCCATCAACTTCATAGGAAAGTTTAACATGATATTTGACAATTCCTGATTGAGGCATGAATTATTCATCTCCTTAATATTCATAATTTGAGTTTCTGCTTTCGATATATGAGGGTATCGCAAAAATTTGCACAGCAATCACTAGAGAAATCTAAAAATGAAAAATAATGTTGTTTATTCAGTGCTAAAAGAGTGACCACATGAACAGGATTTTGTAACATTTGGATTGTTGATTTTAAATCCAGAACCCATTAGGCTTTCAATATAGTCTACATTTGCACCTTGAAGATGTTCAACACTGTAACTATCAACTAGGAATTTTACTCCATTTTCTTCCATGACGATATCGTCTTCTTCTGGTGCTTTTTCAAAGCCCATTCCATAAGATAGACCAGAACAACCGCCACCTTGAACATATACTCTAAGATATTCTGGGGCTTCGGCTTCTTCTTTCATGAATTCTTTGATTTTTTCAGCTGCTTTTGCAGTGATTGTGATCATCTTTTGTGTTTGTTCGGTTGCCATTATGAATAAAAAAGCCGATTCAAATTATAATAAGCTTTTGCCACTCAGCACACTAGGGATTTAAGAAATCAGCGTATTTTTGCTACAATTATGGTTGTTAAGATAAATAAAATAAAAAAGTTGGAAATAGCTATTTCTTTGACTTGTTAACAAATGCCGTCATTCGTTCTTCTCTGTCAGGATGAGTAAAGCAATTTCTCCAAGCAAGAAGTTCTATTGAAAGACCAGTATCAAGATCTGCATTTCTTCCTTTGTTAATTGCTACTTTAGACATCTGAACACCCATTGTAGAGTTTCCAGCAATTTTTTGTGCCATTTTCAAAGCTTCTTCTTGTAATGATGCAAGAGGAACGACTTGATTTACAAGACCAATCTCTTTTGCCTCATCTGCTTTGACCATTCTACCAGTGTAAACAAGTTCTTTTGCCTTTGCTATTCCCACAATTCTCATCAATCTTTGTGTTCCGCCCCATCCAGGTGGAATTCCAATTGTTACTTCTGGTTGACCCATTCTTGCAGTGTCTGCAGCAATTCTAATATCACAAGACATTGCAAGTTCACAACCTCCACCTAAAGCAAAGCCATTGACAGCTGCAATAGTTGGTTGTTTTACTAATTCAACAGTTGAAGTAACAAGTTGACCAGTTTTTGCATAATCAACTGATTCATCTGCAGATATTTTTGACATGTATTCAATATCTGCACCAGCAGAAAATGCCTTGTCTCCTTCACCGGTCAAAATGATAACTTTGACATTATCATCATGGTTAAGTGCTTCAAAAGTTTTGATTAGTTCTTTTGCAACATCTGTATTCATAGCATTGAGTTTGTCAGGTCTGTTAATTTTAACAGTACAAATGCCATCAGAAGTAGATGTGGTAACTAGTGACATGGTAATTTGCCAAGTTATGAGAAACTTAAATGTTCTCTATTTTCCTTGTATTTTGCCCAATTGAACTAATGCACCTGCAGCTTCAACCCAAGTTCGAAGGTCTTGGTAAACTGGAACATTATATTTCTCAACCAATTTTACCATTTTTTCAGTATATGGACCACCATTACATCCAACTAAAAGTGGTTTCTTTCTTTTCTTTTGGAAATCAGCAAGATAATCAACAATTGTTTCTTCAAGTGGATCATCTTGGAAGACAAACCATGGCATTGCGATATCAATATTTTTTTCTTCCATGAATTGTTGAATGACAAATTTATAATCTTCTGCAGTTGCACCGCCACCTACATCTGCGGGATTACCACTATGAATAGGAACAGCTATTGGAAAATGAGCCTTCATTTTTTTGACACGTTCTGGTGATAACTTTCCTATTGTAAGACCAAATTTTTCTAATTGATCCATTCCACCAATCATTGGACCAGCACCATTACTAGTCATAGCAACGCGATTTCCCTTTGCAGCTGGTTGCCATGCTAGTGCCTTTAAGACGCCAGCTAGTTGTTGATAACTGTCAACAGAGATTATACCTGCTTGCTTGAATGCACCCATAATGATTGCATTTGAGCCTCCAAGTGAGCCTGTGTGTGATGCAGCTTGTTTTGCACCTATTGCAGTTCTACCACTCTTCCAAATAACTATTGGTTTCTTTGTTTCTTTCATAACACGTTTGGCAGTATTGATGAATTTTCGTCCATCACCAAATCCTTCAACGTATAATCCAATTACTTTTGTTTGAGGATCATTTGCAGCATACCATATCATATCTGCTTCATCAACATCAGAACGATTACCAAAACTAATCATCTTGGATAAACCAAACACATCGGCACTTTCTAACATACTAATTCCCATGGTTCCACTTTGTGAGAAAAATGCAACAGGACCTAATTTTGAACGTAGCATTCTTTCTTGTCCTTGGAATGCACAATCAAGACGATTAGCAGCATTGAACATTCCAATACAGTTAGGACCAATAATTCTGATTTTGTGTTTTTTAGATAATCTTGCAACTTCAGCTTCATATGCTGCACGTTCTCCGCCAAGCTCTTTTCCTCCACCTGAAACAATTACTACACTGTGAACTCCTTTCTTTGCACAATCTTCTAAGACAGGAGGAGTCATAGACAAATCTACTGAAACTACAACAAGATCAACTTTGCCTGGAACTGCTGAAACTGTTGGATAACATTTTTGTCCAAAGATTTTATCAGCCTTTGGATTTATGGGGTAAACCTTTCCTTTGAAATCATAATTTACCAAACTGTCTAAGATAGAATTTCCAATCTTTCCAGGAGTTGATGATGCACCAACTAGTGCAACAGATTTTGGAGTAAAGAATGTCTCCATGTTTTCTTTGTTTGGTTTTGCTTTAGAAATGGAATTTTTCTTTACTTTATCATTAAGAAGAATTTTTGCATCTACAACATAATGAGATTTTGGATAAACAATTACAGGGTTAAAGTCAATACTGTTGAAATGGTCAGCGTTTTCTACTCCTAGTTTTCCAATTTGTACAAGCATTTTTGAAACCATGTTAAGATCAATTGGTGCATTTCCTCTGAATCCTTTGAGAAGTTTAGAGCCTTTGAGTTCATTTATCATTGATTTTGCATCTGAAGTTGTAATTGGTAGCATTCTAAATGAAACGTCTTTCATAACTTCAGTCATTATACCACCTAGTCCGACCATAATTACAGGACCAAATTGTGAATCATTTTGAAGGCCAACAATTAGTTCAACACCTTTTGGAACCATCTTTTCAAGAAGTATTCCTTTAACATCAACTCCTTTCTTTTTAGAAAGTCTACCATACATGTCATTGAATGTCTTTTTTACATCATTGACATTATCTAGTCCAACTTTAACTCCACCAACATCAGTTTTGTGTAAAATTTGTGGTGAAACTACTTTCATTACAAGTGGAAAGCCAATCTTTTTTGCTTGTTTTGCTGCATCCTCAGCAGAGGTTACAAGTGCAAAAGGTGGAACTTTGACTCCATAACTTTTGAGTATTGATTTTGATAATTCTTCGGTGATGACTTTGTGTTTAGTTTGAATGATTTCTTCAAAAATTTTCTTTACTGCAACCATGGTTCGATTGATAAAATCAAAACTAAGCATATTAAACTTTGGTCAAAGATCGAATGATGATTTGAAGTTGTTGTAAAAATTCTTCATGTTTGATTTTACAGTTGAAATGTTTTCATCAATATCTGAGCGAATTTTTTGCGGATCGATATGAGTAATTTTTTGTAGTTTTTCCTCTGTTTTATCAAGCCAGAAATTGACCATTTCTTCATTTACCTCCAAATGGAATTGCAATCCAACTGCACTTTTGTATTGAAAAGCTTGATTCAGATAATGCTCAGACGAGACTAATCTAACTGCACCTTCAGGTAAATCAAAGGTATCACCATGCCAATGAAAGACAGTGAAGGGGTTTTTGAAACCAGAAAAGAGTGTAGTGTCATTATGAATTTTCAAATCATTGTAAAATCCAATTTCCTTTCGTGATCCACGGTATATTTTAGCACCAAATGTTTTAGCAATTAGTTGTGAACCCAAACATATTCCCAGAACAAGGATATTTTTTTCAACACAGTTTTTGACAAGCTGTTGTTCTGCTTGAAGATACGATAAATCATCATTTGCACTTTCAGGTGCTCCTAAAATTACAACCAGAGGGAAATCTTTCTTAGGAAGTGGTTCGTGTTTTGCATTAACTGAAGTAATCTCAAATCCATCATTTTTGAGAAGATCACCCAAATATCCAGAACCTTCAATTCTGGTATTTTGTACAAGCAAAACATCAGACATTATTTTTTAGTTACAAAAGTGCTTAATATGTTCAAACAAATCAGATAATGTACTCGTTACAGAACAAGAAATTATAGAGTTAAAGAATTTTATTTTTCAGTTAAACGCTATGGAAGATAGCGTTGTAGTAGTTGAAGGTAAAAAAGATTCTATTGCATTAAAAAAACTCGGTTACACAGGTAAAGTTTTAGAATTTCACAGATTTGGAGGAATGATTGACTTTGCCGATTCAGTTTCAAAATATAAAAAATTGATTATTCTTTTTGACAGAGACAAAAAAGGTAGAACATTAACTAGTAAAACGATTCAACTATTGCAAAGAAGAACAAAAATAGATCTTTCTTACAAAAGAAAACTTTGAGAAATTACTAAAGGTAAGATAAGGTGTATCGAAGAACTAGTTTGTTACGAATCGTATCTGGTTTAAGGCCAAATACCTTTTTGATTAAAGGCTTCTACTACTCTTTCAACAGCTAAAGCCATAGAAGCTTTTCTCATGTCGATTTTGTGTTTCTTAGACATTGCATATGAATCCCTGAATCCTTTTGTGATGTTGGCTTCCATTTTCTTGGCAACCTCATCAAATGTCCAATAGTAACCCATGTTATTTTGTACCCATTCTAGATATGAAATACAGACACCACCAGCGTTTGCTAAGATATCAGGAATTACCATAATTTTCTTTTTATAAAGAATTGGATCAGCTTCTGGCAATGTTGGACCATTTGCAGCTTCTGCAATAATTTTACATTTGAGATTCTTGGCGATCTTTGCATTGATTTGATTTTCTAGTGCACCAGGAACTAGAATGTCACATTTAGTAGTAAGTAATTGTTCAGTTGAGATTTTTTTACTTCCAGGAAATCCTACAACAGAGCCTTTCTTTTGTTTGTGCTCTAAAATTTTACTAGTCTTGGCACCATTAGGAATAGAAATAGCACCTTTAGAATCACTAACTGCAATTACTTTAGCACCCATCTTTTCAAGATATATTCCTGCAAATGTTGATGCATTTCCAAATCCTTGTAAAACAACTTTAGTACCTTTCAAATTTAATTTCAATGTCTTTGCAGCTTCTCTTACAGTATATGCTGCTCCCAATCCAGTTGCAACATCTCTTGCAAGAGAGCCACCCATTGAAATTGGTTTTCCAGTAATTACACCTGGAGAATGTTTATTGTCGTTTAGTTTGCTAAATGTGTCCATGATTTGAGTCATCTCTCTACCTGTTGTGTAAACATCAGGAGCTGGAATATCTTTTTGAGGTCCAATAATTTCAGAAATTTTGTATGCAAATCCTCTAGTAAGACGTTCTAGTTCACCGTCACTGAGTTTTTCCGTTTTTGGATTTACATAGATAGCACCTTTTCCGCCACCTAGTGGAATATCAACTATTGCACATTTCCATGTCATCCATGAAGAAAGTGCCATAACTTCACGTTCCATGTATTCCACTCCACCTTCTGGATTAAAGTAACGAATACCTCCTTTGTATGGACCTCTGTCATTGTTATGTTGACTTCGAAAACCTGTGAAAATTCTAATTTTTCCATTATCCATTTTGACTGGAATCTTTACTCTCAAAACTTTGTCAGGCATTGCAAGATATTCACGTAATCCTTTATCTTTAATCCCAAGAATATCACATGTATCATTGACTTGTTTTGTTGCATTTGTAAATGGGTCTGACTTAAACAAGATAATCGATCTAAATAAACTTAGATTATATATTTTTGGTTGAAAATTTCTGATCGCTTTTTAAGAAAATAGAATTATAGATAGACCTTTTTGTAATTCATCTTTCTTTCTAGTTTTTCAATTGCTTCATCAAGAGCATTGATATTAATTTCAAGAAAAGTTGACAGGTGAAAGATTGCACCATATTTTTCGCCAATTTTTGATACCATGTTATTTTTCTCTAGTACTTTCATGTGATGTTGAATCGCTTTGTAATCAAGATCAAGTTCTTTTGATAGTTGATGAGTATTGTATGGTTGATCAAGCAAGTGCATAATAATGCGTAATCTGGTAAATCCACCCCTAGTACTTGTAAACAAGTAAAGTAACAGCTTTCTAGTCTGTTTATCTGGTTTTCTTTGTGTAGAAACTTGTTTTGATCTAATAATTTCTTTGAATTCTAGGAGTTGATTAGTCATATTACCTTAGAGAAATTAAGGCAATTTTGCTTAAAACTCTATTTCCATATCTTTCCCATATCTTTTCCACATAATCAAAGTCAAGCATGATAATTACCCTTAAATTGACTATGGATGAACTCGTGATATTATGATGGCATCCCGCGGTTACGATATGACGCCTACCATGTATTCTCCAGATGGTAGAATATACCAAGTCGAATATGCCATGGAGACTGTAAAAAGAGGAACTGTAGCAATTGGTATTTGCAGTAAAGATGGAGTTATCATGGCAGTTGAAGAGAAAGCTAGAACATTACAAACTACAGATATTACACAAAAAATTTTCCAAGTAGATTTTCATATTGGGGTTGCCGCAGCAGGATACATCCCAGATGCACGTGTTCAAGTAGATAGTGCAAGATTCTTTTCACAAGGAAATAAAATGACATATGATGAATTAGTTGAAGTTGCAACAGTTGCCAAACATTTAGCAGATCAATCTCATCAGTTTACACAATATGGAGGAGTTCGTCCAAATGGCGTTTCATTAATAATTGCAGGAATTGATCAAAAAGGAGAATCAATCTACGTGACAGATCCTAGTGGAACTTATGTGCAATTTGCAGCAGTTGCAATTGGAGCAGGGGCTGACGATGTAAATGAATTTTTGGAAAAACACTACAATGCAGATATGAGTATGGATGATGCAGCATCTTTAGCTATTGCTGCAATTAATCTAAAAGCTGAACAAAAAGAGGGAGTCAAGGATATTAAAATGGCAAAGATTACAACTGAAGCAAAAGTTTTTGAAAAAATTTCTGAATCTGGTTTAGAGAATTATTCTCAAAACGCATCAAAGTTTTCTTTAGAATAAAAGTTTTAGATTTGAAAACTATTCAAACAAGTATTCAGAGACGATAGATTATGGGTTTAGGAAGTTATTGGGGTGAAGTAATGGATGTACTTCGAGAGATTGTTCCTGTTTATGATAAAGTAAATTCAATTATTTCATTGGGCAAAGATGATGAACACAGAAATCGTGGAATTTTGGGAAGAGTGCTTCCAGGCAATAAAATTCTAGATGCAGGTTCTGGTTTTGGTAACATGTCAAAGACTGCACTAAAACAAACTGATGGAAAAATTTCAATTACACTTTATGATCCTTTAGTACCCATGCTCAAAAACATAAGCATATATTTTGAAACATCTCCAGACATGGCAAACGGAGTTTTTGAGCATATTCCATTTAGAGATGAAGAGTTTGATGCAGTGTTATGCGGATATTCATTAAGAGATGCAATTAATTTGAGAATTGCAATTTCTGAAATTCATCGAGTATTGAAAAAAGATGGTAGATTTGTTATTGTTGATTTGGGAAAACCAGATGAAGTGTTAATCAGAGCAGGTGTTTCATTTTATCTAAGATGTATTCTTCCTATTCTTGCATTTATTGCAGGAGGAAGACTTGGATTAAAGTTTGGGAAGTTACATGGTACATTCAAAAGATGGCCTCAAAACAAAAAGCTTGAAGGATTGCTATTAGAAAAATTTTCTAGAGTAGAATTTGAAAAAGATCTTATGGGTGGAGCAATAATGGTTGCAGCATTCAAATGAACAGAGTTCTGGTTCTAGTCAACATTACTGCCTTAATCATTGGAATTTCATATGGACTGCATGGACCAATTCTACCATTATTTGCAAAAAATGTAATTGGTGCTACGTATTCTGAACTTGGATTAATTGGATTAACCAATTTTATCCCTTACATGTTCATTCCACTTTTTGTAGGAATTCTTCTTGACAGGTTTAACAGTAGATGCCTACTTGCATTAGGAGCTGCTATCAATTCCGCATCAATCTACCTCCTATCAATCGCACAATCAGTTCCAGAAATAATGAGATTTAGAATAATGAGGGGAGTGGCTCATGCATTTTTTTGGCCACCGTGTCAGGCTATAATCGCGACTGAGAGTACAGAGAAAAACAGAGTCAAAAATATTCCTGGTTTACAATGTTTTTTGTTATTGGATTTATGGTAGGTCCATTACTTAGCACAGTATTACTTGATGGCATTGATATTACCTATAGAATTCTATTCCAAATTACAGCGTTTATTCTAGCTACTGCAATAATCTCTGCACTAATTATCTCAAGAAAAAGAGTAAGAACTCACCATGAACGATTATCTTTTTCATCAATTAAAGAGATGAAAAGATTTCCAGAAGTAATAATCTTATTGATTTTCTGTACATCGTCTTTTGGAATAATTCTCACAATTTATCCAGCGTTTCTAAATGACAATGGCATGTCAGCTACAGATATTTTGTTATTGTATTTTGTTTTTGGAGTATCACGTGTTATATCACTTGCATTAGTTGGAAAGTTTGCAAAAAAATCAAGTCAGACCTTGATTGCAGCAACAATGGCAGTATCAATTGGATTAGCCATATCAGTTGTTGCAGATTCAATCATTGGTTTTGCAGTTTCATTAGTTCTAATGGGATTTGGGTTTAGCATATTTTTCCCCTTGACGCTAGAAATAATTTTGAGTAAAACTAGAAAAGAAATTTCAGGAAGATTAATTGGAGCATATGAAACAATTTTTGGAATAGGTTGGGCAATAGGACCAATTATTGGCGGTCCAGTCACAGAATCATTTGGAGATGAAACACCATATTTGATATTTTGTGTAATAGGAATAGCAGTTACATTGTTTGCTATAATGTCAAGAAAGAAACTAGAACCACAAAGAATCCAAAGCTGAAATTGATCATAGGCATAAAACTTGAACATTACGTTTAATTTCAAATAAGAGTATACCAGAATATGTTTGATTATTCATTGAATATAGCTGGAAGCGAATGGATGATCATTATTTTTGTTGCAATAGTTTTGATTTTAGGAACAGGAAAGCTTCCTGGTGCTGCAAAAAAACTTGGAAAAGCAGTTAATGAATACAATAAAGCAAAAAACGAAATTCAAGACCAGATGGAGATAGGAGAAGAACAATCAGCAAAAATTACAGGGCCAGTAGAAACTGAACGAGAAAAATTAGAAATCATGGCCAAATCAATGGGAGTAAATGTGGAAAAAACAGATGATGAGTTAAGAAAGATGATTTCAGAGAAGATGGGTCAAAAGAAAGATGAGCCAGAAAATAAAGAATAGATTATTTTGATTTCTTGATTCTATACAAATTTTTATCAAGCCGTTTTTTGGCAAATTTGTAATAGTCAGGAACAATTTCAAAACCAAGAAATCTTCTGCCAAGAGATTTGCTGACAACGGCTACTTGTCCTGAACCAAGAAATGGATCAAATACAACATCTTTTTTTTCACTAGAATATTCTAATAATTTTTCAATCAATTCAGAAGGAAGTTTAGTTGGTGTTTTTTCGTCTCCAGTCCAATATTCTCTTTTGATATTCCACACATCTTCTTTGTCTTTGTAATGAAGACTTCGTCCATCTTTTGTTTTATCATCTTTTTTGAATCTAGAAAATGGAAAGAATTTTCGTTTTTTATTATCTTTACAAACATAAAGACAATGATAGTGAGATGTGACGAACTTCTTTTTAGTAACTACACCAAACTGATACTTCCAGATAATATGGTTAATAGTAACAAATCCAACATCATCTAGTGCTTGTAAAATATCTTTGAGATTATTCCAGCCTGAAAAAACATACATGCTGCCTGAAGCCTTTAGAATTCTAAAAACTTCACTCATCCATGCAAATGTAAAATCATAGTAATCATCTGGTTTGATTTCGGCATATCCTGATAGAACTCTAGATTCAGTTCTGTTATAATTTGCTTTTTTTGCTTTAAAATTAATGGCAAAAGGAGGATCAGTGATTACAAGATCAATTTTATTTTTAGGAATTAAATTCATTCCTTCAATACAATTTAAATTATAAATTTCGTTGATTTTGATTTTTTTCATTTTTAAATTCAAGATTATTTCCTAGCTTAATAATGTCATGGTCAATAGTATTGATTAAACAATAAATCACTAATCATTTCTTATCAAATAGATCTTGAAATTTTCATGTCCAAAATGTAAGTCAAAAATAGAGATTCAAAAAACATTCAACAAAAAAATGCATGTCTCTTGTGGGAAATGTGGTATTGAAGATCTACTAGAATTTTCAAAAAATATTGATGAGGTATTTCTTGAATTTCTTTCAAGATTTGATCAAGGTTTAGTCACAGAAAAAGGACTCTCAGAGAAACTAAAAGAGGAGGGAATTCTCAGAGGAGAAAACGAAATAAAAGAAATGATTGGTAAAAACAAGCCAGATAAAATCACAAAAGAAATTTTATTTTCAAAAAAAGACTATATCTCAGAATACAAAGTTTTGAAGAATACTGAGCCTAAAATGGGCTGTAAAGTTGAAGACATTGGACTAGATGAATCCATTTCTGATCATCTTAAGGAGTTGAAGATAGAACAATTTTACAAATTTCAAGAAGAATCAATTCAAGAAATTATCTTTGGAGAAAATGTTGTAATTGAAGCACCTACTGCATCAGGAAAAACTGAGGCATTTTTAATTCCAGTAATTCAAAGAATACGAAAAGATGCAAGTGATGGAAATGTATTTGCAATTTTTGTATATCCTACAAAAGCATTATCACGAGATCAATATCCAAAAATTCAAAAATTTGCAGAAAAAATTGGAATCAATGTAAAGATTTTTGATGGAGACACAAAACTAGAAGAAAGAAGAGAAATTATTGATTCTCCACCTCAGATTTTAGTTACAAATTTTGATATTATACACTATCATCTTTGTCATCAGACAAAATTTTCATCAATATTGTCTTCAACAAGAATTCTTGTAGTAGATGAAGCACATGTGTATTCAGGAATTTTTGGATCAAATGTTCATTATATAATAAAACGACTCAAGAGAATTTGTAGTAACAAATTACAGTTTGTTGCAGCATCAGCTACACTTGATGATGCAAAAAAATTCTGTCAGCAATTGTTTGGAGAAAAAATGAAAATCATTCATGGTTCAGGAAAAAAAGGTCAGACAGATTTTGTAATGTTGTTTCCATCACTTAGAACTCAAAGAGCATTGATGGTTGATCTTACAAAAAAATTGACTGAGAAAAATCACAAGACCATGGTGTTTAACAATTCACATCTAAACTCTGAGCTATTAGCAATACAAGCAAAAAAACAAAAAATCAACATCAAAGTTCACAGGGCTGGTTTGATGGTAAATTACAGAACCGCAGTTGAAAAACAATTCAAAGAAGACAGATTACAAGCAATTTCATGTACTCCTACGCTTGAATTAGGCATAGATGTAGGTAATGTTGATTGTGTCATATCGTCTACTATCCCAGTAAACAGACTAATTCAAAGAATTGGAAGAGCAGCAAGAAAGGGACAACGAGGATATGCATTTTTGGCATTAGGAAATGATCCTATTTCTCAATACTACAAGAATCATCCTGATGATTATTTTGAAGACATTGAAAAGACATACATCGATCCCAAAAATCCGTTTGTAGAAGAATTTCAAGTATTGGCAATGGCATGTGACAGACCAATTTCTAAACATGAACTAAAAGAACATCAAGAAGTAATAGAGCAACACATAATCAAAGAGAAGCTTCTAGTTGTTAATAATAGAATTATTCCAAATCTTGAGAAAATTAATTCAATGTTAAATGATTACAGCATTAGAGGAATTGGAAAGTCCATAGATATTTTCCTAAACGAAAGAAAGGTAGGAGACAGGATATTGCCGATTGCATTAGAAGAATTACATAAAGATGCAATCTGTTTTTTGGCAGGTATACGTTACAAAGTAAAGGAATTTGATTATCAAAAAAAAAATTATGCAAAACTTGAAAAAATTCCAAGAGACTATCCATATTATACAAAATCACTTACAGAAGAATGGCCAACAATTGAAACTGTTTTTGAGAGAAGAGAAGCAAATGGTATAGAAGTGGCATTTTGTAAATTGCACATTCAAAAGAAAGTTTATGGTTATGTCAACATAGAACTAGGACAAGAAGTTACCCAAGGAGAAAAAGTACTATTAGACACTCCACTAGAGTATGATTTTGTTACAAAAGGAATTGTCTTCCATGCACCAAAACCTCTCAAAGTTATGGAGGTGGCAGAAGATGAAGATTATACTGAAGCCAGTGGATATCATGCAACAGAGCATGTCGTAATAGAGGGAAGCAACATGATCACAGGAGGAGTATCTCAAGATTTGGGAGGCATATCTTTAGGTACTTCAGGCTTGATTTTCATCTATGATGGAGCAATAGGGGGAAGTGGTGCCAGCAAAGCACTGTATGATAGATTTGAGAAAGCCCTTGAGCGAAGTATGCATATTGTAAAAGAGTGTCCATGTGAGAATGAATCTGGATGTCCTAGATGCACGTTCTCATATAGATGTGGAAACAATAACGAATACTTGCACAAATATTCTGCATTAGAGATTCTGGAGAGAATCAATAATGGTGAGAAAACAGAATTAGTAGATCCTACTGAAGGTGATAGACCATTAGTATGACAAATCAAAATGGGATAAATATGCCAAAAATTAGCACATGTATGGAAAAAGTAGCTCTTGTTACTGGTAGTTCATCAGGGATTGGATTAGAGACTGTATTAGCACTTGCAAGAGATGGTTACCATACTTTTGCAAGTATGAGAGATGTTGGAAAAGCAGGAGAGTTAGAACATGCTGCAAAAAAAGAAAACCTCTCAATAGATGTAATAGAGCTAGATGTGGACAAAGAGGAATCAATTGTTTCTGCAATTAACAAAGTATCTGCAGATGCTGGAAGGTTAGATGTTTTAGTAAACAATGCAGGATACGGACAGTTTGGATGCACAGAAGATGTATCAGTTGATGATTTTAGAAAACAGTTTGAGACTAATTTCTTTAGCATTGTAAAAATCATTAAAGAGGTAGCTCCAATTATGAGAAAACAGAATTCAGGAATTATTGTAAATATTAGTTCTGTTGTTGGCAGAATGGGATTACCTGGTTCTGCAGCTTATATCAGTACAAAGTTTGCACTAGAAGGATTAAGTGAATGTCTAAGATATGAACTTGGTCAATTTGGAATTAAAACTACATTAATTGAGCCAGGAGTTATCAAGACAAACTTTTTTAATTCAATGAAGATTCCAGAATCAAAAACTGATCCTAAATACAAGACATTAACGGATAACATGCTTGCAGGTCTTAAAATGATGGTAGAGATGGGAACTGCACCATCTCAAGTTGCAGATGTAATAATAAAGGCAATTCATGATGATGAGGTTTTGCCACGATATATTGTAGGAACTGACGCTGCCATATTTTTGGAAGCAAAAAAGACAAAAATAGACATAGAATTTGAGAAATACATGAGTAAAGAGCTATTTACTAGCTGATGTTGCACTTGTACGTTAAATTGATATACACATAGGGTACAGTTTTTGTCAAAGTCCGCAATTTTAAGGTGAATGAAATGAAATGGAAAACGCTACAACATAATGGAATCTTGTTTCCTCCTGCATATGAGGCTCAAGGAATCAAGATAAAGATCAAAAGAGAAAGTATTGATCTTGATCTAAACCAAGAAGAGATGATTTACCAATGGGCAAAAAAGAAAGACACCCTATATGCTCAAGATAAGGTATTTCAAAAAAACTTTACATCAGATTTTGCTAAAACTATGAATTCTAAATTTAAAAAAATTTCATATGAAGACATTGATTTTTCAAATGCTTACAAAATAGTTGACAAGGAAAAAGATCTCAAAGAAATGATGACAAAAGAGGAAAAGAAATCCCTTGCTGTAAAAAGAAAAGAACTACGAGAGAAACTCAAATCAAAATATGGGATTGCCATCATGGATGGAAAGGAAGTTGAAGTTGGAAATTACATGGCAGAACCTCCAGGAATCTTCATTGGAAGAGGGGAGCACCCAATTAGAGGAAAATGGAAACCTCGTGTTACTGCAAAAGATGTTACACTAAACCTTGGAAAAGAAGCCAAAGTACCAGAAGGGAAATGGGGTAAAATTATTCATGACAAAGATTCAATGTGGTTAGCTAGTTGGATGGATTTTCTTACACAAAAAAGAAAGTATGTTTGGCTTGCAGACTCTTCGAGATTAAAACAAGACAGAGACAAGGCAAAATATGAAAAAGCAGTAAAACTTGGAAACGAGATTGACAAAATTAAAGATAGAATTGTAAAAGATATGAAAAACAAGGATAAAAAAATTAACAGAATATCTACTGCATGTTATTTAATTTACAGAACATCAATGAGGGTCGGTGATGAAAAAGATCCTGATGAGGCAGATACTGTAGGTGCTACAACCCTCAGGAAAGAGCATATCAAAATTACTGCAGATACTATAGAGTTTGATTTTTTAGGTAAAGACAGTGTAAGATGGCAAGAGACAATAGTAGTTGAAGAGCATGATAACCAATTTCAAGAAAATCTAAAAAAACTAATTGAAAAGAAAAAACCAAAAGATGAGATTTTTGATGATATTACATCAAGACATGTTAATGCGTATTATTCAAGTATTGTAAAGGGATTAACTGCCAAAGTGTTTAGAACATACTTGGCAACAACAGTAGTCAAAAAATATCTTGTAGAGCATGACAACATGAAAGGAAAGACTGCAAATGAGAAACTATACCATGCAAAACTTGCAAATTTGGAAGCCGCAATGATGTGTAATCACAAAAGAACTATTCCAAAAACATTTGAGGAATCATTAGAAAAGAAAAGAGATATTCTCAAAAAGGCTGAAAAAGACCAACCTTCAAAGAAAACTCAAGAAACTCTCAAAAAAGTAGAGTCATCTGAGCCTAAAACTGACACTCAAAAGAAGAGTAAAGTGAAAAGAATCAAGACATTAAATGAGCAAATCAAAAAACAGAAACTAAAACACAAAGATAGAGTAGAGAAATTAAAATTCCAAATTGATTTATCTGAAAAAACTAGAGACTACAATCTTGGAACGTCTCTGAGAAACTACATAGATCCTCGTGTCGTCAAGGCATGGACTGATGAGGTAGGTGCAGAACGGGAAAAATTGTATACATCTGCATTGCAAAAGAAATTCCTCTGGGTCAAAAACGAAAATGTAGAGTGGAAAGAACTAAAGTAAAATATTTTAGAATCATTTAATTTCCCAAATTTTTCAGGCATATACATGCCGGGGTAGCTCAGCCTGGTTAGAGTGCCAGTTCGATTGGTAAACTCTAACGGTTCTCCAACTAAGGCAATACTCATAATCTGGAGGTCGCGGGTTCGAAACCCGCCCCCGGCATTACAGATCCTGTTTAATATCCTCCATTTTGAAGGATTTAAAAATATAACAAAAACAATTTTAATTTTTATATTTGGTTATTTTTTAATTATTTTTGCATTGTTAGGATCCAAATCATTCCAAACCACATCATAACCCAACTGTGATAACAAATCAGCATGACATGAATCAGGAATTTTATGAGATGTCATCATAGTACAAGCTTGAAGAAATTTAGAAACTCCATTAAGTGAACTGTTTATCAAATTAGTTTTTTCTTTTGAAATTAGATATGATCCAATTGTAACATAATTATCAGGATAATCAGCATGAATAATCTTTAATGCTGCTGCTTCTGGAATAGAATGTTCATGTGCAATTTGTTTTATAGAAATTAAATCCAAACTATTTTTATCTAATTTAATTTGAGTATCATCAATCTTTTCTGCAGTAATTTCTACATAATTTTTTTGAGATGTTCTAAAATTGGTTTTAGTGAAACTTCTTTTTTAAAAGTAAAAATTTTATTTTTTGAAATAGTTTCTATTTGTGAACATGCCAATTCAGAATTTACAGCTACCAATAAATCAACATTTTTGTGGTGGTTGTTTTTCTCATTGTTTTCAAATAATGTTTTAAGTTTGGCTGCTTTTCTTTCAAGATATTCTTTTGTCCAAAAGCCTACAATTTCAAAATACACTTTACGTCCAAATCGCTCAAATAGAAAATCAGGAATCATAGCTTTGCCATCTGCAATTAATGGATCTGGCTCTCGAGAAAGTTTCCATGTAAATTTATCATTTTGATCAAAGTACTGATGGAATCTCTTTGCAAATGCTGTTTCTATAGTACTATCATAAACATAATTATCGTCATAGGCATTATTTCCTGCATCATTACCATCATTTTGAAATGTCACATCTATTGTTGAGCGAAGGAATTCGTGGGTATCTTTATTGGATAATTCAAAGGAATAGATTTTTTGTCCGTCATCATGCTTTTTCACTATTGAGCCATTAATTTTCCAGGTTGGCGTGCCTACAATTGAGGGCAATAGTTTGGCCATTGACGTACCGTATCTATCAGTCATTTTGAAAAGACTAAGTGGCCCTTCTAAAACACATTTTATAGAATCATCATCAGAGTTACCATTAGAATAATATTCTAAATTATACATCAGACCATATCTTTTGACATTACGTAAAACTTGTTTCCAGTAGATGCCACCTTTTACATAAAATTCTAATTTGATACATTTGAAAAGAAGTGTTTGGAATAATGAAAGATTATACCACAAGATTAGATCTTTAGGATTAATAATATCAAATTGTGTCAGTACAAGATTCTCATCTTTGTCACTCCACATTATATTTTCAACATCATCAGATGAAATATGCATCTGAGTTGCAATTTGATGTATGATATCTTTTCTTTGTGGAACAGATAAAGCTAAACCTTGTTTTGAGGATTCCTCAAATAATTTTTGTCTTATGAACATCGGAGTTGCAATAGATGATGATGAGTTTAATTGTCCAAAAACAGAACGACGTTCTAACAATGTAAAGAAGCCACGTACTAGTTTGTAATCATATTCTAATTCAAGTGATTTGATTTTTTTCAGTAGATCTCCTTTGCATTGTTTATTTTTTTGAGCATTTGTAAAAAGTACAATTAGTTTGTTGACTAGTTCATAATCAGTTCCATTTCCAAAGTTAGTGCTACAAAACAATGGAGTTATCTTACCTCTACTAATTTTGGTACGCAAAAGTTCAGATGAAAGCATTAGAATGTCATCTCAATAATTTGTATAATGTTGTTGTACATCATTTTATCAATTTCCATATGATGATGAAAAACCACTATCCATCTCTGAATTTTTTTTCAGTGCAGTTATTCTTTTTACACTAGTGTTAGTTTCTCGCGTATGTTTTGAGACTAGCTCAACTAGTCTTGCCTTTCTGCCATCTTGTTTTGGCCTTAGAATTCTTCCTAGTCTCTGGATTAACTCTCGTCCACTACCTGTACCGCTCATAATTATGCCTAATTCTGCATCAGGAACGTCTACTCCCTCATCTAAGACCCTGGATGTGACTACCACATTATATCGACCAGACTTGAATCCTCTAAAACATCTCGTCTTTCTTCTTTTATTGTTCTGTAAGTGATATTGGGAATCAAGAACTTGTTTGATAGTGTATAGACCATTTTGTTGTTTTGTGTAAAAATTATTGTTTTGATTTTTTTGTTTTGTTGTAATATTTTTTGAAATTCATCTATCTTTGCAGCTTGATATGAATTCAGACAATCAGTGAGAATATAATTTGGATTTTGAGATACTAGTTTTTTACCACTTGAAATAATTTTCTTGGCATCAGCAATCTCCCTCTTCTTTGAGACTTCGGTAGCAATCAAAAACCTTGTTTTAGGGTCAATTATACTCCAAAGCCAATCATGAAATCCTTTTCCAGTTTTCTTTGTATTTTTTACATTTAACATCATCTCATCTAAACTCCAGACATCAGATAATTCAGGATTAAATGTTTCAACATATTTTTTTATTAGGTTTGTATACTTTTTTACCCAATTCACAATTGTCGGATGACTAATCTTTACTTGATGTGTAGAATGAATATGTCTTGTTACATTACGATATGACATGCCAGACATTATCAAATTTAGAGACTCTGAAATTATTCTAGGATCAGATGTTACATTTGAGAATCCATTTTCCCCTAAAATGAATCTGTATTTGCATTGCTTACAAGAATGTTTTTGTCTTTTTGTACCGTTCTTAATTTTTCTAAAACCATTTTTTATAATTGTAGTTGAATAACATTTAGGACAAATCTTTGGTTGTTGTGTTTGCTCTATGTCACTTTGTGAAACAATACTATCTTGTAATAACTGACATGAAATTATGTGCTTACACTTCTTATC
>JACERO010000022.1 GCA_013911135.1 Candidatus Nitrosopumilus sp.
GGTATCAAATGAGTTGTGATTCACATTTGATAAAATGATACACTATCATCAAGCTTTTTCTATCGGAATAATTTGATTGAATAATTGATAGTTTCTGATCTAATTTGAGTTACTTTCCCATCTACTGAAGTAAAAAACAGCTTGTTTGAAACAATCAAACAGGTTTTAATATATTATTTTAACGTCATACTTGTGGTTTGAAGTTGGGTTATTATGGCACTAAAGTCTACGACTAGATTAAAAAATCATGAATATATTGTTCAAAAAGCATGTCTAGTAAAACCTGGCTTAGAATTTTTAGGAATTATTAACGAAAGGGGAAAAATAATCGAGTCGATTGGCACTGATTGTTTATCTCTGTCAAAAGGTAATAGAGAGATGTTTTTTATGAAAATTGCACTACGAACATCAATGCAGGAAGATTTTGATGATTATTTAGGAAAGGTTACTTACTGCCTCACTATGCGTGGAGGTAAAAAATTCATATCTGTACCGGCATTCAATGGTAACACCATATTTGTAATTACTCAAAATGACTATGACCACGAGGATTTGATAAATAATATTCTTCAAACCTTGAAATACTTGGGTCAATTTTTGGGCGAAAAAATTCCCAAAGGAGGTGAATTAGAAAGTGAATATGTATGATACTAAAATTATCCGTTGTGTAGAATGTGACGAAACTATTGGCGAGACAGATTTTGATGCTGAAGTCATGCAGCCAAAATGTGGTAAATGTATAACATCAATACATAAGATGCGAAATAATCTAACACATAGCATTCTTACAAGTAATAAAAAAATGGAAAAACCAATCGAGTTAAGTGTATCTTAACAAGAAAATATTTTGTATAGATGTAATTCGTATCAAATGAAGTGAGAGTAGGACATGGGGTAGTCCTATATTACGAATAATAATGAGGCTCTAATACTGCTTAATATTGTCAAACTCCAAGAAACTATTCCATAATGCCAAAAAAGTGATTCCCTCAGGCGTCAATAGTCCTGTTAGATACTTTGAACCGTATCCATTCTTTACAAAAAAAGCCAACGGTGCATACATTTGGGATGAAGACAATAATCGTTACATAGATTTCTGCAATGGTTATGGTGCATTGCTTTTAGGACATAGAAGAAAAGAAATAATTCAATCTGTAACAAAACAACTCTCCAAAGGTACTCTATACTGTACTCCTACAGAATCTGAAATAGAACTATCAAAATTAATTATTGGAAATTTTTCATCCATTGACAAAGTACGATTGGTAAATACTGGAGGCGAGGCTACAATGACTGCAATCAGATTAGCTCGTGAATTTACAAAAAAGAAAAAAATAATAAAATTTGAAGGGTGCTATCATGGTGCACATGATTCTGTTTTAGTAAAAGTAGGTTCTGGTTCTGCACACAATGGAATTTCAGTGTCTGATGGTGTACTTGATGATGTTTCAAAAAATACTCTAGTTGTTCAGTATAACAACATTGAAGATTTCAAAAAAACAATCAGACAAAACAAAGACATTGCAGGTGTTATTGTTGAGCCAATTTTGGCTAACATGGGCTTAATCTTGCCTGAAAAGAATTTCCTTTACGATCTGAGAAAAATTACTAAAGAAAATAATATTCCGTTAATTTTTGATGAAGTAGTTACTGGATTTAGGGTAGCACCTGGTGGAGCACAAGAACATTTTGGAATCAAGCCTGACATTACTACACTTGCCAAAGCCCTAAGCAATGGATTTACAATATCTGCAGTTGGTGGAAGAAAAGAGATTATGAATTTGCTATCCCCTGGAGGTAAAGTCTATCAAGCAAGTACTTTTGCTGGGAATCCTATCTCTGTTAGTGCTGCAATTAGTTCCATTAAGACAATTAACAAAATCAAAAACAAACTTTATTCTAAACTTGAAAGATTCAATCTGTTATTCACTACAGCACTAGATGATATGGCTACAGACATGGGAATTCCTCATCAAATCAATTTCGCAGCATCAATGTTTCAGATTTTTTTTACAAACAAACCTGTTGTTGATTATAAGACATCAAAAAATGCAAATGCCAAAAAATTCCAAAAAATGTTCAACACCTTACTAAAAAAAGGAATATTCATTGCACCTTCTCAGTTTGAAGTTGTTTTCTTGTCTGATGCTCATACTGAAAATGATCTAAACAAAACACTTGATGCATATCATGCTGCATTAAAATCGGTGAAAAATTGAAGTACGTAGTAGGTGCACGAGGAAGTCAATTATCTGTAGCTCAGACAAATTGGGTTATTGCAGAACTAAAAAAAGTAAACTCTAATTCGGAATATGAAATTAAAACCATTACAACAAAAGGTGATACTGATACTAGACCATTATTTACAATAGACCAGAAAGGAATTTTTGAAAAAGAGATTGATAGAGTAGTTGCACAAAAAGAAGTAGATTTTGCTGTTCATAGTCTCAAAGATGTTCCTTCAGAAATAGATGACAGTCTTATTTTGGCTTGTATTCCAAAACGTGAAGTAGTTAATGATGTCTTTATTTCTTCAGATGGCTCTACACTTGAGAACATCAAACCAAGAGCAGTAATTGGAACAAGCTCACTTCGCCGTGCTGTGCAAGTGATTCAAAAGAGATCTGATGTAATAGTTAAACCAATTAGAGGAAACATTGAAACAAGAATTAGAAAAGCATCAGAAGAAAACTATGATGCAGTAATACTTGCACAAGCTGGAATCACTCGATTAGGAGTTGATGTAAAGTTTACTCCATTATCCATTGATGATTTTTCTCCATCACCTGGTCAGGGTGCAATTGCAATAGTTGCAAGAGCAGATGATTCCCAAACAATTTCAATGTTGCAAAAAATTGAAGATGTTGATTCTAGATTAGAGATTGAAGCAGAACGTGCTTTATCAGACTTTGTTGATTCTGGATGCCGATTCCCAGTTGGTGCATATGCAAAATCAAATGGCTCTGAAATGACATTAACTGTAGTGGCATTTTCTGTAGATGGAAAAAAATCCATACAAGTAAGCAAGACTGGGAACAAAGAAGATCCTAAATCCCTTGGCAAAAATACTGGAGAGGAACTACGTGAGAAAGGCGTAAATGAACTTGCATTAAATTGGAGAGAAAAAGTGGAGGAATGGAATAAGACATGACAGGTAAAGTGTATCTTGTTGGAGCAGGTCCTGGAGATAGTAAATTAATTACATTGCGAGCAGTTGAGTTACTCAAAAAAGCAGATGTTGTTTTGTATGATAGATTGGTAAGCAAAAAAATAATCTCCATGATACCAAAATCTGCCAAAAAAGTCTATGTTGGACGAGCAGTAGGAGATGATACAACTCATCAAATTACAACTAATGATTTAATGCTACAATATGCAAAGTCTAAAAAAAATATAGTTAGACTAAAGGGTGGTGATCCAATAATCTTTGGTCGCGGTGGAGAAGAAGCAGAGTTTCTCAAAGAAAATAAAGTAAAATATGAAATTATTCCTGGAATTACTTCTGGAATTGGTTCTGCAACTTATGCTGGTATCCCTCTCACTCACAGAAAATATTCATCCTCAGTAGTGTTTGTTACAGGACATGAAGATCCTGAAAAGAAAAAAGAGATTGTAAAATGGACCAAACTTGCAAAATCTGTTGATACTATTGTGATAATGATGGGATTATCAAGAATTGATATCATATGTAAGAAACTAATATCTGGTGGAATGGACAAAAATACTCCAGTAGCTGTAATTCAAAATGGAACTACCTCTAAACAAAAAATGATTAAAGGAACAGTCACAAACATTGCAAAAAAAATCAAAGCAAACAAGATTACTCCTCCAACTAACATCATTATTGGCAAAGTAGTTGATTTGTCAGACACTACAGGGTGGAAATAATGCTTGATGGAAAGACTGTTGCAATCACTCGCTCCAAAGATGATGCTGCTGAATTTATTGCACTTGCACAACAGAATGGTGCAACACCAATTCCATTACCAACTATCGAACTAGTTAGTAAGGGGGAGAAAATTGTTGATGAATTCTTGGAATCAATTAAACAATACAATCCTGATTATTCTGTTTTTATGAGCTCAAAAGCAGTCAAACTACTATTTGATACTGCAAAACAGGCTGGAAAGTTTGAGTCATTACAATTAGCAGTTGCAAATACTATTGTAATGTCAGTTGGACCAAAGACCACCGCTGCACTTGAGAGTGAGGGAATCAAGGTAAACCATCAACCTACAACATTTTCTTCAGTTGGTGTTGGTGAGGAATTTACTAGTATTCATGCAGTAGGAAAAAAGATAATCATTCCACGTAGCGGTGCATCCACTCCGTTTCTCAAAGAATTACTAAATAAAATTGGAATTGATGTATTGGAAATTCATCTGTATGATGTATGTGCATTTAGAGATACTACACAATGGAATGGATTCCGAGAATTGTTTTCTCAGAATAAAGTTGATGGTGTAGTATTTACCAGTGCATCATCTGTTCGAGGATTCTTTGATATAATGTCAAAAGACTATGAACCAGAGACCTTACTTGACAATCTTGCCAAATTATCTGTAGTTTCTATTGGGCCATTTACTTCAGATGAATTAAAAAAATTCAAAGTAAAAAATACTGTTGCCGAAGTTCATACTGTTGCAGGTGCATTTGATGCAATGAAGAATACTTTGACTGTTGCATAATTTGAATTATCTATACTCTCCACCACAATCTCCGATTATTTCAAAGAGATTGTTTGCTTTTGTAGTAACTGATGATATTGCAGAAAGATCATCTGAATCTAATTTTACATCAAATGCATTGAAATTGTCTTTGATGTGCTCTGAAATTCCTAGTCTTGCACCAATAATTACTCCTGCAACTGCTGGTCTATCTAGGATGAATCTTGTAGCAACATTTGCAATGCTGCAATCATGTTTTTTTGAAATGGTATCTAATGTGCCTAGTAATTCTTGGAATAACTCCCATCCTCCCCATTCTTGAATCATGTTGTAATATTTTTGAAGGTTTGCAGTATCAAGGTCTGCCCTAGTTGGCTCATCTGCTTTAAGGTATTTCTCAGAGAAAAATCCTCCAAGCAGTGTTCCGTATGATAATATTTTGATTTCATGTTTTTGACAAAATGGTACCATGAGTTTTTCTGCTCTTTGATCTAGTATAGAATATTGTACTTGGTTTGTTATTGGTGTAAATCCTTTTTCAGTCATTATTTTGACTCTTTCTGTATCAAAGTTTGTTAGTCCCACATGCTTGATCTTTTCTTTAAGGGAAAACAAATGCTCAATTGCATCCATGTAGCTAAGATCATTGTAATCCCACCAGTGAAATTGTACTAAATCTAATGTGTCTGTATTCATTTTTTGTAAAGACTGGTCAATGTAATATTCTACAATACTTTTTGACATTGGACCTGGATTTGGAACAAATTTTGTTAGTGCTTGAGTGTTTGCTATTTGATCAGAGTTTAATTCGCTTCTAAATTCTCCAATGAATGATTCTGCTGGCCCGTAAATGTCTGCTAAATCCCATGTAGTAAATCCATTATTGTGATAGTCAATCATTGATTTTATTGCCATTGGTTTGTCAATCTGACCATGAGTTCCAGAGACTTGCCACATTCCATTTAAAATTCTGCAGATTTGTAGATTGTCTGCTAGATTGATAGTTTCTAGTTTCACTGTTATTGTTTGAATTTACTTTATTCTAAACTTTGTTGATTTTACTGAAAAACTTGTATTCTGATATTATTAAGTTCATAGTTTTACAAAATAAAAGTTAAACTTAATACCCAAAATTTGATACATTACATATGGGAATATCATTCATCTTAGTTAATTGTGATATGGGACATGAACTTGAGACAATTTCCAAACTCAAAGAGTTATGTGATGAAGTGCAAGGAACATATGACGTTTTTGATTTTATTTGTAAATTAAGATATGATGATATGGATTCCTTTGAGAAAACCCCACAAAAAATAAGACGAATTGAGAAAATCACACATACAAATACAATTTATACCATTCCTGAACAATCATCAAGTTGAGCTTGAGTTGGATTAGCTAAAGCTATTTAGCTGTGCCTATTTTTACTCATGTATTTATAATATAACGGAGTTATTTTCTGTATGGCAACTGAAAATCTTGACATGGATTATTCAAAATATGATTTTAAAGACTCTACAGAAATGTATGTTCATCTTAGCAAGAAAGGTCTGTCTAAGAATACTGTCACTGAAATCAGTAAATTAAAAGACGAACCACAATGGATGCTTGATTTTAGACTACGTTCTTTTGAAATTTTTATGCAAAAACCAATGCCAACTTGGGGTGGTGATCTTACTTCTATTGATTTCCAAAATATCTATTATTACATGAAAGCAACAGATAAGGTAGAAAAGAACTGGGATGATGTTCCAGAAAAGGTCAAAAATACTTTTGACAAACTTGGAATTCCAGAAGCTGAAAAGAAATTCTTAGCAGGTGTTGGTGCACAATATGAATCTGAAGTTGTATATCATAGTCTAAGAGAAGACTTGGCAAAACAAGGAGTTCTATTTTTGGATACTGATGCAGCTCTAAAAGAACATCCAGAGCTTTTCAAGAAATATTTTGGTAAAATTATTCCTCCAGAGGACAACAAATTTGCAGCACTAAACAGTGCAGTTTGGAGTGGTGGTTCATTTATCTATATTCCACCTGGTGTCAAAGTCGATATGCCTTTACAAGCATACTTTAGAATTAATGCAGAAAACATTGGTCAGTTTGAAAGAACACTAATCATTGTAGATGAAGGTGCAGAAGTACATTACATTGAAGGTTGTACTGCTCCTGTTTATTCTTCAGAATCACTTCATTGTGCTGTTGTAGAATTAATTGCACACAAAGATGCAAAACTAAGATACACAACAATCCAAAACTGGAGTAGTGATGTTTACAATCTTGTGACAAAACGTGCTTATGCATATGAAGGTGCAACAGTTGAATGGATTGATGGAAACATTGGAAGTAAATTAACAATGAAATATCCTGGAATTTATTTAATGGGTGAGAGAGCATATGGTGAAACACTATCAATTGCCTTTGCAGGTAAAGGGCAACACCAAGATACAGGCGCAAAAATGGTTCACCTTGCACCAAACACAACTTCTAAAATCACATCAAAGTCAGTTAGCAAACTAGATGGGCGTTCTACTTACAGAGGATTACTTAACGTAGCAAAAGGTGCTACAAATGTTAAAGCCACTGTAAGATGCGATGCATTACTATTGGATGATACATCAAAGACTGAGACATATCCATACATGGAAATCAATCAAGAAGATGCAACAATCACTCATGAGGCAACAGTTGGAAAAATTGGTGACGAACAAATTTTCTACCTTATGAGCAGAGGATTTACAGAAGAAGAATCACTAACTCTAATTGTTAATGGATTCATGGAACCATTCACAAAAGAATTACCAATGGAATATGCTGTAGAACTAAACAGACTCATTAAACTAGAAATGGATGACTCTGTGGGATAAACTCCCAATCTTTGATTAACCATGTCCCAAGAAACTCTTTCAAAACTTAGCACTAGTCATATCAGTGAGATTTCTTCATCACGAAATGAACCTGATTGGCTAAAAGAATATAGACAAAATTCTTTATCTGTATATGAAAAATTACCAATTGAAATTTCTCCCTTATACAATAAATACACTGATGCACAAAAAATGGATCCACAACAAGTTTCCTTATCTACATCAACTACTAACACCATTCCTAGTTTTCTTCAAAAAAGACTTGGAGAACTAGAAAATGAAACATGTATTATTCAAATTGGAACCAATACATACAGAATCAATATCTCTGATGATCTAAAATCAAAAGGACTTGTAATCTCTTCTCTTGAAGACGCAATTCAAAACAATTCTGATTTAGTAAAAAAAGCACTAGAAGCATCAAATTCCAATGAAGATAAATTTACTGCACTAAACAATGCTGCATTTAATGCTGGAGTTTTCATTCATATTCCACGAAATCTACAACTAGAAAAACCAATTCATATCTTGTCTTGTTTATCTGAAGATGGAATATCTACTATCTCTAGAAATATTATTTTTGCAGATGAGAGCAGCAAAGCAACAATTGTTCAGGAACTATACTCCCCAAAAGCAGAAAAACAACAAGCATATCTTGAATTACTAAATACAACTCTTGCACCAAATGCACAATTAGATTTCACTACCTTACAGATGATGGATCAAAGCTCAGTTAGTTTCTGCACAAGACGAACTGACTTGGCTCAAGATGCTAATGTTAATTGGTATTCTGGTTTGTTTGGTGCATTGTTATCTCGATATAAGATAGAGTATTTTCTAAATGGACCAGGTTCATCATGTAATGATTCTGAAGTTATCTTTGGTAATAATGAACAATCATTTGATATTCAAACTAATGTGACTCATGAGGCTAGATCAACTGAAGGACGTGTTGTAGAAAAATCAATTCTTCGAAACAAATCAAAATCTCTTTTCAAAGGAATGATTAGAATTAAAGAAAATGCAACAAAATCCAATTCATTTTTGTCAGGTCGCTCTATTCTACTTGATAAAGATGCAAAGTCTGACTCTATCCCTGGATTAGAAATTCTAACTAATGATGTCAAAGCTACTCACTCTGCATCTGTTGCCCAAATAGATGAAGAACAACTCTTCTATCTTAACACAAGATGTCTAAGCTATGGTGAAGCCGAAAGAACAATTATTGAAGGATTCTTAGAACCATTATCAAGAAAAATGTCTTTCCAAGTACGAGCATGGATTGCATATCTGATTGAATCTAAATGGGAAAATAAGGAACTCTCAATTAACACAGATGAAGAATTAGCAAAGTTTGTAGAAATTGAGGAAACTCGCTACAACGAAGATGCCGAAATCGAACAACACTACAAGTATAGGTGATTTTTCTGTCTGAATGGATTAAGGCTTGTAATTTGGAGCAGGTAAAAGAAAGTCAGCTTTTTGGATTTACTATTAATGATACAAAAATTCTTCTAGCAAATCTCAAGGGAAAAATTCACGCAACTGATCTTATCTGTACTCATGCAAATGCAGATCTTTCTACTGGATTTCTTAGCGAAGAAGGTGTAAGATGCCCATTACATCTTTCTGTTTTTAATTTGGAGAATGGAGAACCACAAAATCTTCCTGCAGAAACACCTCTCAAAGTGTATAATGTTAAAATAGATAACAACGAGGTTTACGTAGAGGTATAAAATATGCAAAGTACACAAACATCTTTTGAAAATTTGAGAAAAGATTTTCCAATTCTAAAGCGAATTGTTAGAGATAACAAACGACTAATTTATCTTGACAATGCATCAACAACACAAAAACCAAATCAAGTAATTGATTCTATTACTGATTATTACAGAAATTATAATTCCAATATTCACAGAGCAGTATATTCTATAGCTGAGGAAGCAACTGAATCATACGAGGCAACTCGAGATAAAATTGCTAATTTTATCAACATAAAAGATCGTCAAGAAATAATCTTTGTCCGAGGAACAACTGAGGCAATTAATCTTGTTGCGTATGCATGGGGTAGACCACATATCAACGAAGGTGACATTATTGTCACTACTGAATATGAACACCACAGCAACATTGTACCGTGGCAATTACTCACACAAGAGAAAGGTGCCAAATTAGAATACATTGGAATGGATGATGATGGAGAATTAATCTTAGATGATCTTGATAAATATCTTGCAACAGGTAAAGTCAAACTTGTTACTTTTAGTTTAATGTCAAATGTTCTTGGAACCATTACTGATGTTCAAAAGATTATTGAAAAATGCAAGGCAGCAGGTGTTCTAACGCTAATTGATGCTGCTCAAGCAGTACCTCACATGAAAGTTGACATTGAAAAACTAGGATGTGACTTTTTTGCATTTTCTGGGCACAAGATGCTAGGCCCTACCGGAATTGGTGTTTTGTGGGCTAGAAAATCAGTTTTAGAAACTATGAGTCCATTTCATGGTGGTGGTGATATGATTAGAGAAGTTCACAAGTATGAAACAACATGGAATGATTTACCATACAAATTTGAAGCAGGTACTCCAAACATTGCAGATGTTATAGGATTTGGGGCCGCCATTGATTATCTTACAAAGATTGGAATGGATAATGTACGAGAACATGAAGTAGAGCTAACAAAATATGCTATGGAGAAATTATCTGCAGTTAAAGGAATTCATATCTATGGTACAAAAGATATTTCAAAACGTGGTGGTGTAATTTCATTTAATTTTGCAGATGTACATCCTCATGATGTTGCACAAATTATTGATGGAGAAGGAATAGCCGTTCGTTCTGGTCATCATTGTGCACAAGTTTTGATGGAGAGACTAAATGTTGCTGCAACATCAAGGGCCAGCTTTTACATTTACAATACCATAGAAGACATTGATGCTCTGGTGAGTTCATTAAATAAAGTAGCAAAGGTGTTTAAACTATGAGTGGCAATGCAGACATTTATCATGAGATGATTGTTGACTATTCACGAAATCCTACAAACTATGGAAAGCTTGAAGATCATGATGTAATTTTCCATGATTCCAATCCGTTGTGTGGAGATAGTATTGATATTGCTATGAAAATTGATGACAACAAAGTTACTGATATTAAATTCGATGGAAAAGGTTGTGCAATTTGTATGGCTTGCTCTTCTGTTTTAACTGAAATAACAAAAGGCAAGAGTCTTGATGATGTAAGAAAAATTGAGAAAAATGACATATTAGGTGAGCTAGGTCTTGAACATTTACAAGCTGTCAGAATAAAATGTGCCCTGCTTTCACTTAAAGTACTCAAATCTGCTCTTTACACCTATCTTGCAGATCATCTTGATGATGCTCAAGATGTAGATAGATTAAAAGAAGATGCAGCAAATCTCTACTAGTATGAGTGATTTTGTTCCTGTAATACCAATTGTACTTCAAATAAGAAAAATTATCTTTGAAAAATTCAATGATGTTGATATTAAATTCACAAATGATGAAATTTTTGAGATACTAAAAGAAAACAATGACATTGATCCCTCTTGGATAATTGATGATGTTGAATCATTTTTCAACGAAATTTGTGATTCTGGTCTTGCAAGAAACATTGCACAGAATTTCACCACAATTTGGCTAAAGCTATTTGATCCTGTTGAAAAATTTCATTGCAATGCTTGTAACCAGGATGTTTATCTTGGAACATCTGAAAAAAGAATCTGCTCTAATCCTTCTTGTAAATCTTCTATTTAGATCTGTATTTTATTGCAGCATCTTCAAGTGCTTGAATCATTGGCAACTTTTCTCCTGTAAGATAAAGTACCAATGCACCGCCTGCAGTACTAGTATGATTAATTTTATCTGCCAACCCCTGTTTTTTTAGTGCGCTATTCAAGTGCCCCCCACTAACAATTGTTGTTGCCATAGAGTTTGCAACTGAATTGAGTAATCCTTTTGTCCCAAAGCTGAAATTTTCTTTTTCAAAAAATCCTGCAGGTCCGCTAATAAACACAGTACCTGCACCTGAAATCAATTTTGAATAATACTCTACAGTCTTTGGACCCAAATCATAAATTTTATCACCTTTGCCCATTTCTCTTACATCCATCTCAACTCTTTCTCCATCTTTGTCAATTGCAATATCTACTGGTGTGGCAAAAACATCAGGATATTCACCAATCAATGCATGGGCTTTTGCTACTACTTCATCTTCTCTTTTGATACCCAGAGAAGATTTGATCCTGCCTTGTGCACGCATAAACACATTAGCAAACAATCCTGTTAATAGCACATGGTCAGCACGACCATTTTGAATCAATAATTTGATTGCCTCAAGTCTATCTGGTATTTTTGAGCCTCCAAGAACAATCACATGTGGTGCTTTGGCAACAGTCATTATCTCATCTAAATTTCGAACTTCTTTTTCAACAATTCTTCCTGCGCATGCAGGCAAAACTTGTGAAAAACCAACAATTGATGGATGTGTTCTATGAGCACTTGGAAACGAATCCAATACACAAAGATCAAATAATTTGGATAAACGACTAACCATAATTGTTTTAGCAGCATTTTCTGGTGTAAATTCGTAATTTTCTTCAGCACACAATCGAAGATTATCTAAAAGTAGAATGTCTCCGTCCTCTAGATTCTTGATAGCATTTTGTGCAGCTTCGCCAATTACATCTTCAACATATTTTATTTTTTTATTCATAAATTTTTCAAGAACTTTTGCATGTTTGTCCATTCCAGTATAGTCTTTATTTCCAACTCTACCTTGGTGTGATGCGATAACTACCCTGGCATCTTTTAATGACTTTAAAGTTTCAGTAGATTCTTCAATTCTTTTAGTACCTATAATTTCCATTGTTTCTGGATCGATTGGACAATTCATATCAACTCTTAAAAAAACAAACTTACTTTTCAGGTCAAAATCATCTAATGTGAGCACCTTCATGATTTTTCTATTATGCACTTGGTTAAATTCTTTGAGCCGATCAGAATTATTTTAACAAATCTTATTTCTAAACAGTGATTTACACTTTCAAAACTTATGTATTGATAAAAATTAAAAGCTACGTACTTGAGGTTTAATTAATTGCAAAATTGGCTTTTTGATATCAGGTCGCGTTCCTTTGTGTTGCTAACTGTTTTGTTTCTCATTCTCTCGGCTTTAGTATACTTTGGAGTAACTGAAAGTTTTGATCAAAGTATAGTTTTGTTTTTCTCTCAAAATGTTGGAAATCCAACATTAGACACCATCATGCAATATGTCACAGAAAGTGGTGAGGTTTTGTGGATGCTAGCATTTGGAATTGTACTGTTAGTTATTCCAAAAACCCGTAGAATTGGAATTACCCTAATGATTCTGATTGTGATTTCGACATTACTTACTGGCTACATCAAATGTGGAGTTGATAGGGATAGACCTGATTTTGAGTATGAGGGTTCACCATTCCCTGTAGAAATTAGTCGTGATACATACGCATTATTTTGTGAGGGTGGGGCTAATGCATCATATCCTTCTGGGCATGCAGCCAGATCCATGATATTTGGAATAATCTTGGGTTATGCCCTATCTGAACGATTCCCACGTGGTGCATATTTACTATTTTTATACCCTGTAATGATTTCAATTAGCAGGATCTATGTCTTACAACATTATCCTATGGATGTCATTGGAGGTGCAGTTATTGGAATAATGCTTGCTGGAGTGATGGCCAAGAGAACAAAACTTTACAAACTTTTTGATAAATCAAAAACCTAATTCTATCAAAGAAGTATTACTTATCAAAACTATTGCATAATGTTCTTCATCGTGGTGATAAGTCCAATATTTTATATCTCGAATTTCATTTTTTTGTCTGAGTCCTTGTGTTACTCCTGTAGTTACTGTGTATCCAATTCTTTTTGCAAGTTTTGATTCTTTTGGCATCAAGACCTTGAATCCTTCTTTTCTGTTTTTAAATCCAAGTTTTATCATGTCCTCAACTGCTCTTGATGCATCTTTTTCATCTTTTAGATCATATGTCTTTGATATTGGCAAATCTTTTGGGTGAAAGTCCATGATTTTAATAAAATCTCTTAACTAATATTTTTTAAAAAATGATTTAAGCGATCATAATTGGTTAATTTTCTTTACTGCTAAGTCAAATCCTAATCATATGAACAATTTAACCGACTCTCTTGGCTTGATTCAATCGTGGCATCATTAGAAAAATTAGTAGTTCAACTACGTCAAAAGAAACAGGAAGCAACAAAACTTAGGAAAAAAGCTGAAAAACAACTACATGAAATACGTTCTGTTGAAAGACGTTCTTCTTCAGGTCTGCATTCTATAGATAGAAAAATAGAATCTGAACGTGAAGATGTTTTTGATACTTCTGAAATTCTTACCAGAAAAACCTCTCAATTAGAAAGCATTAGAAGATTAGTTGCTGTAGCAGAGGAACGATTGACACGAGAAAAAGAAACAATTGATCAAACTGAACAAGAGATTGAATTCTCAGAAAACCCTGAAGAAAAACAGAATGCAGAGTCTAGATTAAGATCTTTAAATGATCATGTTCAAGAACTGATTTCTGAGATTAAAAGTAGGCAAAAAACTGCAAAAAAGATTTTAGATGATTCTACTAAATATGCTGATATTAAATCAAGAATTAGATCAAAAATTCAAAAACAATCAAAATCAAAACCATCTTTACGTGAAACTATAGTAACTAGTCACAAAGCTGCTGGAAAGTTTGTAAAAGAATTAGAAAGACGAACCAAAGCCGAGGATCGTGCTAAAAAAGCATTAGAAAAAGTGTCTGTAAAATTCCAAGAATTCTTGGCAAAAAAACGTGCAGCAGCTAAAAAAGCACTAGCTAAAAGAGTAGCAGCTGCCAAGAAACGAGCAGCAACTAAAAAGAAAGCAACAAAGAAACGTACTGTAACTAAAAAGAAAAAACAACTAAAAAGAAATCTAGACGTTAATTTTTGAAAAACAAAAAGAATTTAAAATTAAAGAAACTTTTGATTTATTACCAGTAGATGGGAAAGTAACTCAAATTAGATCAGAAACTATCAATTATTCAATCAAATTATTCCGATAGAAAAAGCTTGATGATAGTGTATCATTTTATCAAATGTGAATCACAACTCATTTGATACC
>JACERO010000061.1 GCA_013911135.1 Candidatus Nitrosopumilus sp.
TTTTTTGCATGGCTCAAATGTGGATTTCATAGAACTGCAATCAGATACGAGAAGAATTGTGATAACTATCTTGGATTTGTTTACTTGGCATCAATTCTGATGTATTGGAGGGTTTTAGGATGAGTTGATATATTCATTCTCATACATAGATAAAGCAACTATGTTGCAATTGGTGTTAACTAATGATTAACACATTTTATTAATTCGAAATGATGGATGATCTCATGAGTGATTCAGATTTTGGAATATCATCAAAAATAGTTCTTGCAAAATGGACAGACAGGTTCCTGGCTTGGTTGATTGATTTCATCATAATTTCAATCATTTCAACATCAATAATTTTTGCATCATTTGGAACAATAGATTATGATGAAGATGCTATTTTGACAGAAAGTACACAATACATTCCAACAAGTATCTTGTTTTTTGCATATTGGACAATTTTAGAGTACAAAACAGGTCAAACAATAGGGAAAAAAATTCTCAATTTGAAGGTGACTAATATCTATGGAGATAACCCTAGTTTGAAAGGGATCATAATTGGTAGTTTCGGAAAAGCATTTTTGCTGCCAATAGATGTAGTTCTAGGCTGGATTTTAACTAATGAAAAACGCCAGAGAGTGTTTAACAAATTAGGAGATACACTTGTTGTAAAAATCAAAATTCCAGATAATACATCAGATATTAGTTATTCAAAAGATTAGATTTTGTCACATTTTGTTGAACATTTACTTTGAAGATTTAATCAACAGATCTATTAGCAACATTTGATCTTTTTTGGATAGAATGTCTGACAATAACAAACAGTGGTGGTAGGACTACCAGATGAACTGCAAAATGACATAGAGTTTGAAGAACAGTAAGAAGAATTCATGTCACAGTAAGTTTTCCAAAAATTTGGAATCTTAGATAGGCAGTGTGATTGTAAATGTTGTAGGTTTGTTTGACACAGAGATAGAACCTCCATGTTGCTCAACAATGCTTTTACAAATTACTAAACCTAATCCGGTTCCGGTTTTCTTTGTTGTAAACATTGGCTCAAAAATTTTCTCTAAATTTGCTTTAGGGATTCCAGGACCAGAATCCTTTATCTTAATTATAACAAAATCAGAATCAACAGATATCGTTACGTCAATTTCTCCTTGTCCTTCTAATGCATGAACAGCATTATTGAGTAGGTTAGACAATACACCTTCTATTTTTCGTGCATCATAATTTACAGAAATATCATTTTCAGGTAAATTGATTATTACACCATAAGAAGATTTTACATGATTTATTGCTAATCGCAAAATTCTCAAAAAGGATGATTTTTTCTTTTTAATTTCAGTGGTTCTTGCAAAATCTAAAACATCTTCAATGATTCGATTCATATCTAAAATAGAATTTTGTATTCGGAACCATTTTTCTTTATCCTTATAATCTAGTTTGGAAATGATTTCAGGTGTCAACATATCTGCATAGGTTTGCATAATTGTCAAAGGTTGTTTCAAATCATGAGCGATTCTGCTTGCCATCGTACCAATTGTTGCTAATCGTTCAGATTTTACTAATTCTGCAGTTTTATCTTCAACTTGGGCAAGCAAAGTTTCATTTTGTTTGAGAAGTTGCTTTTGCATCTTTGAAAGACGTTTTTCAAGTTCTTTCTCTTTTGTTTTATCAAGACCCATGTTCATGCTAGGTTTTTCATTTGATATAATACAAACGATTGTGAGTTATTTTTAATTACAGAGTAAAGAGTTGTGCATAATAAACATTGAAAATTTGGATATTTAGGCTCAAATGAGTTTATGATTTATTCTAATTTGTTATCAAAATTTTGAACATACTTTGCGTCCAAGTTATGAGTCAAAATCAAGTTTCACTTAGCTCACAAATCCACAATTTTTGATTATCCATATCAACCCCTGGTTCGGTACAAGTTGTGTTATTTGCATAATACCTAACTTTGACTTCTACTAGTACTGCTTCACATGTAGCTCCTGTTTTGTTTATGCACATTGTTGGGTCTACTCGTAATTTAACACTAGTTTGTGTACCAGCAAATCTAACACAGCTACCAACAGACATGTGCGTACACTCATAGTCATCAAATGTAGTGGGGTCGTCTACTGCTACAAGCATTGTTGGGTTAATTTCATCCCTTGATTTTACAGTATATTCACCTTCAAATCCTTTTAGACCTATTGTCCATTTGGGTCCATTGTCGCTAATGACTTTAAGACTATCTTTTATGGAATCATATCGTTCCTTTACAATAAAGACTATCATATTTTTTGTATCAAGATATGAGATGGCATTATCTTTTTCAAATAATTCTTTAACAGTTTTAGTATCAGGATTTACAGCAATATTTTCTTGAGACATATCTTCATCATCACAACAACCATCCTCTTTGTGCCCCTTGCCTCTTAAGATGAAAGTTACTATTGCCAGTGCAATTGCAACTGCAACGACAGCTACATATGCTGCAATTCCTGCCTCAGCCATAAATTAGATGTTTTGTACTCATTAATAAATTTAAGACAATATTATAACATGAAAATATGATACACATTATACATAATGATACTCTGAAATATTCAATAGTTCTTTGGGAATCAGAATATTGAAAAACGTAACCTGTGAGGAATACATAACACATCCATCATCTTAAACAAATCTTATAGTTGTGCATAGTATCCACTAGGGGATTTTAAAATCACAAAAATCTATAGCGAACGCTAAAGGTGATTTAAAATAAAATCATCGTACAAGTCGTGTATATTTTCCACTTGATAAATTGAAAATGATTCATCGTGCATAGTCTCTATGTAAGTGGCTGAACCGATGTGTTGGTCTGTTAGTAAAGGCTGGCTCACCACTCGCCGAAGCTTGTGATCTACACCACCTTCCTATCAACGCAGTCTTCTGCTGCCGACCTTCATCTTACGAAAGAATAACTTGTCTCGGGATAGGATTCGTGCTTAGATGCTTTCAGCACTTAGCCTAAATGGCTTAGCTGCCCGGCCTGCCTTATCAGACAACCGGTAGACCAGTGGCCACGCTGCTCTGTTCCTCTCGTACTAGGAGCAACTTCCCCTCAGTTATTCACGCTTCCATCAGGCAGAGACCGACCTGTCTCACGACGGTCTAAACCCAGCTCATGTTCCCTTTTAATAGGCGAGCAGCCTCACCCTTGGCCCCTGCTGCAGGACCAGGATAGGAAAAGCCGACATCGAGGTACCAAACCGCGGGGTCGATAGGAGCTCTCGCCCGCGACGAGCCTGTTATCCCTGGGGTAATTTTTCTGTCACCTCCGGGCCCCAATAGTGGGCACACGAAGGATCGCTAAGCCAGACTTTCGTCTATGAATTCCGTGCGTTTGGAAATCCATTCAGTCAAGTTTTTGGCTTTGCCCTCTTCAACGGATTTCTGCCCCGTTTGAACTCAACTTTGGGCCCCTTTGATATCTTTTCAAAGGGGTGCCGCCCCAGCCGAACTGCCCACCTGCACGTGTCTCCAGTCTTCACTGGATAAGTGGCACTGCAAAAAGAGTCTGGTGTTACATCGTTGCTTCTTAACATCCCGGAGAACGTTAAGCATGGCTCCCAGATACCCTGTGCAATTCTTACTATACCACAAGCACAAGCTGCAGTAAAACTCCACGGGGTCTTCTCTCCCCGATGGAAGTTGATGGACTGTTCGTCCACCTTATGTGGCTTCACCGGGTTGTAGGCGGGGACAGTAGGGCTCTCGTTGTTCCATTCATGCGCGTCGGAACTTACCCGACAAGGCATTTGGCTACCTTAAGAGAGTCAGAGTTACTCCCGGCGTTAACCGGCCCTTAGCTCGGTTGAACCCAAGTTTTAGGTACCGGCACCGGCCAGGATTCAGTGACTATACAAATCCTTTCGGACTAGCAGTCACCTGTGTTTTTATTAAACAGTCGGAACCCCCTTGTCATTGCAACCTGCGGTCCCCATTCCTCATGAAGATCGCAGGCATCCCTTATACCTAAGCTACAGGACTAATTTGCCGAATTCCCTCGCCATACGGTATACCCGTAGCACCTTAGCTTTCTAAGCCAGCGCACCTGTGTCGGTTCTGGGTACGATCTTGCATTTTGCTAACTACACAGTCTTTCATGGTCTCCTGGAATCAAGAAAACTTCGCTAACGCGAAGCCATTCCTGCCTCGGACTGGTTCTCGTCATTACGACACTCCCCAATCCTCGAACAGTTAGATACAACGATAGTTGTACAACCCCTATCCGAAAGCGAACCATATAGCTCAAACGCTCCATGCAAGGTACTAGAATATTAACTAGTTTCCCATTCGATTTACTCTTTTGAGGCAAACCTTAGGATCGACTACCTCCAGGCTGATAACGCATTGCCTGGAAACCCTTACGCTTGCGGTGGTATGGATTCTCACCATACTATGCTGTTACTGCCGCCAGGATCTGCAATAGAAACCGGTCCACAGGACGTCACCGCCCTGCTTCGACCCAATCACTACGCCAACCTACCACGAATCATCCATTGATGATTATCTAAAGTATCGGTACTTTGCTTTAGCCCCGTCCATTTTTGAGGCATCCCCCCTCGGCAGGTAAGTTGTTACACACTTTTTAAAGGATAGCTGCTTCTGAGCTTACCTCCCTGCTGTCTTGGTGAGAATACGCTCTTTCGCTTGACACTTAGCAAAAATTTGGGGACCTTAACTTCAGTCTGGGTTAAACCCCTTTCGGTCATGAGCCTTACGCCACATGAACCCGTGTGCTTGCTTCTACGATGCGTATCCGTTCGGAGTTTGAATGAGAGGTGAGCAGTTTCCCGCCCGCGCCCCTCTATCAGTGCTCTACCGGAAACGCTATCTCCACAAACCACGCCCTGCGAGACGCTTCGGTTGGAACTAGCGAGCGCCAGTCTAGATTGGTTTTTGACCCCTATTCCCAGGTCACAACAACGATTTGCACGTCAGAACGTCTTAAGACCTCCAGCGAGCTTTCGCCCACCTTCATCTAGCCCAGGAATAGATCGACTGGCTTCTAGCCTAGCCGCTATGACTCTACGCACTTTCACACGCTTCTCCTGACATTCTTGCGAATGCTGCGAGAACTCGGTTTCCCTTCGCCTTCACCTTTACAGGTTTAAACTTGTCATAACGGTTAGCTCCCTGGCCCGTGTTTCGAGACGGAACGCATGACACTGATGATTTGAACATCAAATTTTCAACTCTATTGCTAGAATCTCTGATTTGAAAAAATCGCCTTTCATGCCATGCACGTCTGTAAGTAATAGGTTTCATGCACTTTTCGCCCCCCTTCCGGGGTACTTTTCAGCTTTCCCTCACGGTACTAGTCCACTATCGGTCTTGAGAGATATTTAGCCTCGGATGCTACTTTCACCCATATTCATTGCCCACTACCAAGGACAACTACTCGGGTATGATTAGGACTTTTTCCACTTCGCTTAAGGGAGTATCACCCTCTATGCTAGAACTTTTCAGATCACTTCAGCTGTGTTCCAAGATTCCATGTTATCATACCAAAACACCACATCTCCCGAAGGATTCAGTTTGGGCTCTTTCCTTTTCGATCGCCTCTACTTGGGAAATCTCTATTGATTTCTTTTCCACGTGGTACTAAGATGCTTCAATTCCCACGGTTCGACTTCCAATACTAGTGTACTGGAATACACAAATGTGTAAGATTCTCATTCGGACATCTCGGGATCATAGGATGCGTGCGCCTACCCCGAGCTTATCGCAGCTTGCCACGTCCTTCTTCTCTCCTCAAGCCTAGCAATCCACCTATTACCGTCTTTACACCGGCAAATTCAGCCACATATTACACGACTATGCACGACGATCATTGCAAACCTCCTGGCGGAGGTCTGCTACATCCTTCATACAACACTTTCGTGATGCATTGCATCGATGATTTTTGTGAAGATTATGTACACCCGTACACATTCCTTGTCTAAGGAGGTGATCCGACCGCAGGTTCCCCTACGGTCACCTTGTTACGACTTTTCCCTTGTCACGAACCTCAAGTTCGATAACGCCAATCAGACGTCACCTCACTAAAAGCTCACTTCAATGAAACGACGGGCGGTGTGTGCAAGGAGCAGGGACGTATTCACCGCGCGATAATGACACGCAGTTACTAGGGATTCCATATTCGTGAGGGCGAGTTGCAGCCCTCAGTCATAACTGTGGTAACGTTTGAGGATTACCTCTTCCTTTCGGGTTCGAAACACATTGTCGTTACCATTGCAGCCCGCGTGTGGCCCCAGAGTTTCGGGGCATACTGACCTGCCGTGGCCCCTTCCTTCCTCCGCATTAACTGCGGCGGTCCCGCTAATTCGCCCCACTACTCCTGAGAGTAATGGTGGCAACTAGAGGCAGGGATCTCGCTCGTTACCTGACTTAACAGGACATCTCACGGCACGAGCTGGCGACGGCCATGCACCACCTCTCAGCTTGTCTGGTAAAGTCTTCAGCTTGACCTTCATTCTGCTGTCTCTCCGGGTAAGATTTCTGGCGTTGACTCCAATTGAACCGCAGGCTTCACCCCTTGTGGTGCTCCCCCGCCAATTCCTTTAAGTTTCATACTTGCGTACGTACTTCCCAGGCGGCAAACTTAACGGCTTCCCTGCAACACTGCACTGGCCATAAGCCAGTGCATCACTGAGTTTGCATAGTTTACAGCTGGGACTACCCGGGTATCTAATCCGGTTTGCTCCCCCAGCTTTCATCCCTCACCGTCGGACGTGTTCTGGTAGACCGCCTTCGCCACAGGTGGTCATCGAGAGATCAAAGCATTTTACCACTTCCTCCCGAGTACCGTCTACCTCTCCCGCTCCCTAGCTCTGCAGTATTCCCAGCAGCCTGTACGTTAAGCGTACAGATTTAACCGAAAACTTACAGAGCCGGCTACGGATGCTTTAGGCCCAATAATCATCCTGACCACTTGAGGTGCTGGTTTTACCGCGGCGGCTGACACCAGAACTTGCCCACCCCTTATTCAACAGTGTTTTTAGGACTGTCAAAAGGTTCCTTTAGCAGAAACCACTCGGATTAACCTTGTCGTGCTTTCGCACATTGCAAAGTTTTCTCGCCTGCTGCGCCCCATAGGGCCTGGGTCCGTGTCTCAGTACCCATCTCCGGGCCACTCCTCTCAGAGCCCGTACCTGTAATAGTCTTGGTGGGCCATTACCTCACCAACAAACTGATAGGCCGCAGTCCCATCCTATGGCAATAAATCATTTGGAACATAAACCATTCCAGGCATAATGTTCTATCGGGTATTATACTCAGTTTCCCGAGGTTATCCCCGTCCATAGGGTAGGTTGACTACGCGTTACTGAGCCGTCTGCCCTGTATTGCTACAATGACTCGCATGGCTTAGTATCAATCCGATAGCAGTCAGGTCCGGCAGGATCAACCGGATTCTGATTTACTTGATTATTTTTTATTATTGAAGTACATTTTGTACTATATTGGAATTGACGGATGCACATAATCTTCACATTTCAGATTTGATCTTTTGATCAGATCCTCATTTTGTATGCGTAACTGGAGGCCCATGAATCACAACTTGGCATATTGCCATACTTCATCACGAGCGCCGCCTATTGCGTTACGTATACAGAAGTTGAAGAAGGCAGATCCATATAAACCATGCGTGAAATTATGCCTGATCGATGCAAAAAATTGAAAAAATTACAAGAAAAAAACCAGGCACATGTATGTGTAAAAAATGAAAATTGTGAGTTATTTTGATAGTTAAAATGTTAGATTTTGTTTTGAAAATTACTTTTGAATTACATTTCTGAATACAAAAAGAAGACTAGAGCATCTGCAAAGATATTTGCAAAGTCTTCAAAACTTCATGTAAATGGAGTAAGTCACAATATAAGATTCTATGAACCATATCCATTTGTTGTAAAATCATCTACAGGAAAGAATCTCATCGATGTAGATAACAACAAGTATACAGATTACTGGATGGGACATTGGAGTTTGATATTAGGACATGGTCCAAAAAAGGTCAAAGAATCTTTGAAAAAACAGATTGAGAAAAGTTGGATGTATGGAACTGTAAATGAGCAGACAATCAAACTATCAGAATTAATTTCAAAAGCAGTTCCAGTTGCAGAAAAGATTCGTTACGTAACATCAGGTACTGAAGCTACAATGTATGCAGTAAGACTTGCACGTTCAGTTACAGGTAGAAAAATTATTGCAAAGATTGATGGTGGATGGCACGGATATACATCAGATTTACTAAAGAGTGTAAATTGGCCGTTTACAGAATCAGAAAGCAGTGGAGTAGTCAGTGAGGAAAAAATTATCTCAATTCCGTATAATGATTTAGAAGGTTCTTTGAAGATTTTAAAAAAATATGCAAAGAATTTAGCAGGAGTAATTGTAGAGCCGGTATTAGGTGGAGGTGGATGTATTCCTGCCACTCTAGAATATCTCAAAGGAATTCAAGAATTTATTCACAAAAACAAATCACTATTTATTTTAGATGAAATAGTTACTGGTTTTAGATTTAGATATGGATGTCTCTATCCAACTATGAAACTTGATCCTGACATTGTAACTCTAGGAAAAATTGTAGGAGGAGGAATGGCAATTGGTGTCATGTGTGGTAAAAAAGAGATCATGAAATATGCAGATACTACAGGAAGGAAAAAATCAGAACGCTCCTATGTAGGAGGTGGAACATTTTCTGCAAATCCAGCATCAATGACTGCAGGATATGCAACACTAAGTTATCTAAAATCAAAAAAAACAAACTACTCAAAAATTAATTCACTTGGTGAATTTACTAGAAAAGAGATGAGTAAAGCATTTGATGGGAAAGTTGCAGTTACTGGAAAGGGTTCGTTGTTTATGACTCACTTTCTAAAAGATGGAATAACTGAAATCACAAATTCGGCACAGGTTGCAAAATGTGATAGTGTAATGCTTGCAAAGTATCATTTCAAGATGATTGCTCATGATGGAATATTCTTTTTGCCAGGTAAACTAGGTGCAATATCTGAGGCACATAGTAAAGAGGATATCAAGAAGATGATTGTAGCATCTCAGAATTTTTAGACATCAAGATTTGAAAAAAAACTATCTCTCCAAGAAATTAATTGGTTAAAGACATCCACATGATTTTTAGACTTTATTGTAATGTGAACATGGGCAAAAAGTTCTCCAAATTGAGCCTCAAATATTAAAGTACATTCTTCTTTAAAAAAAGGTACTGTAATTCCAATTTTTTTAATAAAATTAAATTTAAAATTTTCAATTTGAATGGTTTTTTCTTTAATTGTGACTTGTTTCTTTTCTGGATTTTTGTTAATTGAATCATCAATCTGTTTTTGTGTAGAATCATCCCAGATTGGAGAATCATGAGGCCACCTATGCATATGAATCTTTTCAGATAGATATTTGAGTTCAGAATGTGACAATAAACAAAGGTCATTTCTAATTCAAATTAAGCATATCTTTGAAGATGAAGATTCAGTTTTTATAAAATAACAAGTCCAGAAAAGCATGGAAAAGAAAAAAGAAGGGAAAGAAGACTATGCGACAGATGATCCTACAGATACTACAGCAAAAGAGCAAGAAGAAATGGCAAAAGAAGCAATAAAAAAATTCAAGTCATTAGGATAAGCCAAACTTTCATTAGCCATATCATTTTGTAGAAATTATGGGACTATTCGGCTCAAAAGTAAACTCGGAAGATTTAATGTATGATGCAATGTCTATGATGGAACAAAATCAGCCAAAAGTAGCCATATCATTATTTAACAAAATTCTAAAACAAGACTCTGAAAATGTTTCAGCATTATTTAACAAAGGTTTAGCACTAAATCAGAGAAAAAAATACACTGATGCAGTTACGTGTTTTGAGAAATTACTAGAGATCAATCCAAAAGATGCTCAAGCATTCAACAACAAGGGAATTGCAATGGCAGAGATGGGAAACATTCAAGCTGCTGCAGAATGCTATGACAAAGCAATAGAGGTAGATCCAAAAAATGCAGCATCTTATTTTAACAAAGGAGTATTACTTGATAAATTACAAGAACGTGAAGAAGCAATAGAATTTTTAGATAAAGCAATTTCCATAGAACCAAGAAAACCAAATGCAATGGTCTACAAAGGAATTGTGTTAGGTAAAATGAAAAAACATGAAGAAGCTTTGAATTGTTTTCAAAATGTTTGCAAAAAATATCCTAACAATCAAGATGCATTTTTTCAAAAAGGTATTCAATTAGCAGAATTAGGACAACATGAAAAAGCACTTAGAGTCTTTGATGAGATTCTTGAAAAATTCAAAGACAATGTGAATGTAATTTATGCAAAATCACGAAGTAAAGCCGCATTAGGAATGTACCCAGAATCATTAGAATTACTAAAACTGGCAGTTTCTAAAAGCCCCAAAGTAATCCGCGGATGGGCAAAAGAAGAAGAAATCTTTGAGAAATTACATGGTAATGACCAATTCAGAAAACTTGTAAAACTCTAGAATCAATTACAGAATCTTTTTTCGTACTGCATCTATACGAATAATTCCAACTTTCTTTTTAGGACCAATCAGTCTTGCTTCAAAGATTGGAACATAAATTTCAGTAATTTCACGCAAGACAAATTCTTCAGTTAGATCACGAACATCTGTTTCCACAGGCCTTTTGAGTTGAGATTGAAGTTTCTCAATTGCAGTATCATTAGTTATTTCAGGTTTTTTGATATTTTGCTGGTTTTTTTCTAAAATTCGTTTGGGATAATTTTCAACAGTCTTTGAATTAATTTTAAATGGGAACTTTATTTCATGGCCATGATGATCAAATGCAAGTTCATCTTCTTCTTCAACAAAAACATGTTCTTCTAATTTTAAATTAATTTTATTTTTTCCACGTTTTCCAGAAAGCGTCTTTCTAAATCCAGATTTAGAACGTATGGTAAATAGGCCTTCACCCAACACTACATCACGAATATTATAATTTACAGAAATTGTATGAGTTGCTTTCCTGTAATAATCAGCGATAAATTTTCCTGAAACCATCAAAATGCATTCATGGTATAACTTTAGTGAATGAACATGTACTTGTTCTTTTTTTGGACGTGAAAGCAGAGACTTGAAAGGAGTTGTTTTCTTTTGTTGAATAATTTCCATTGCCTCGGCTTCATCAATCTTTTTTCTTAGAACAACTATCTTTACATCATTAGTCTTTGCCAAAACTACACAAGTATACGATTCCATCTATTAAACCAATTCTACTAGGAAAGAGATAATAGATTTGAAATGATTCAAACAAGATAGGTATGACAAAAAAAGGTGGCTATATTGAAAAATTGCTAAAAAAAGCAGACAAAGCAATTCAAGAAGGAGTTAAAAAAGCAGATGGTGTGTTAGATAATGCAGTAGATCTTGGAGTAATGACTGCAAAACAAGCTAGTCAGACAAGTAAAGAACTTCGCAATCATGCAAAAAAAGAAAGAGAAGTATTACAGAAAAGAGGAATTAAAAAACTAAATGAAGGAATTACAGCTGCAAAAAATGTAACGTCTAATACTCAAGAAGACTTGGAGATACTAAAAAAACTTGGAAAGTTAAGAACCAATGGAGTTATTACAGAAAAAGAATTCCAAGCAAAGAAAAAGAAAATTTTGGATAGAATTTAGTATGAAAAAATCAAATATTTTTGGATCAGGAGATAAAAGAAAAGTAAACCCCAATTGGTTTACAAATAAAACATGGATCAAGGTTCTCTCAGAGAAAATAAAAGCAAAAGAGCAAGACATCTATCATGTTCATTTTGAGCGAGGATCCAGAACAAAACTTCATTCACATAATGGAAATCAAGTGTTAATTGTAACAAAAGGTAATGGAAGCCTTGAGATTTTTCGAAGATATGGTTCAAGTAAAACAAATTTTAAGATAAAAAGAACAGAAAAAATTATCCTTAAAGAAGGAGACATAGTACACATTCCAGCAAAAACATATCACACCCATGGCTCAGTTAATAAAAAGAAAACATTTTCCCATATTGCAATAAACATCTTACCTAAAAAAAATGCAACATACAAAACAATATGGTATGAATCAGATTTTAAAACTAAAGTCTCAGAAATCATTTAGGTAGTATGTCATTAAGAAAAAATTCTGAAATCAAAGCTATTCAAGGAAACGAAGGAAGTAAAATTAAACAATATTTTCATCCACACAATACACTAAACGGAATTAATTATAGTATGGCACAATTTACGCTAGAACCAGGAAAAAAATCTAAACTTCACAAAATGAGTTCATCTGAGATCTACTATATTTTAGAGGGAAATGGAAAACTAAAGATCGAAGAAGAAGAATATCATCTTGAAAAAGATGATTCGGTATATGTTCCATCAAATTCAAAACAGTTTATTGAAAATACAGGATCAGTTGATTTGAGATTTTTGTGTATAGTTGAACCTGCATGGAAAGCAGATGATGAAATTTTGTTAGAATGAACTAGATTTTATACTAAAATTCGTGCAATTGTTTTTAACATATTACAAGTTATTGCTTCTTAGTGAACTCATATCAAGCACTCAAAGTACTGAATGTAAAACCAAACTCATCTCATGCAGAGATCAAGGCTGCTTATCGAAAGCTTGCACTAGAATTACACCCTGACAAAAATAAGGATAAAAATGAAGATTTAGAATTTAAAAAAATTACTGAAGCATATACACACCTCAAGAAAAATTATAATCAAAATAGTAATTTACTACATCAAGAATATACTGAAAGTAAATCAAACACAAACTTTAAGAGAAAACCTCAATGGGCAGCTCCTGAAGAGCAAAAAATTCCAGAACAAGACTGGGGAAAATATACTCGCCAATTTGAAGAGGATGACCCAAATTTTTGGAAAGAATATGAAAATAAATTCTGGAAAGATTACAATGCACGTATACGCCTAGATGGTAAAAATGGAGAATTTGATAAAGCAAAAGAGCCTAAAAAACAACCAACCATTTTTGTTGATGTAGATGAAAGCTTGTGCATTGGTTGTTGTAGTTGTGAAACTATAGCACCAGAAGTTTTTGAAATAAATAAACAAAGTAGATCAAATCCCAAATCATCTGTAATCAATCAAAAAGGAGCAGGGATAAACAAAATAATGAATGCTGCACAAACTTGTCCAACAAAAGCAATCAGTGTTGATAATACAATTACAAAAGAGAGATTATTTCCGTACTGAGATTAAATTTTTAATTTATTATAAAGTTCTTCAATTTCAGATTCAGATAATTTCAATGTAGAATCAAACATACTGTGTATGGTACCTGCAGAATCACCTGTACTTCGTGGAACTAGATGTACATGAACATGTGGAACTTCTTGTCCAGCATCTTCTCCATTATGTACTGCAACTAAAGTTGCACCAGTTAGAGCATCAACCTTAGAGATCATCAAGTGAACTAGTGAAAACAAATCAGTATTTTCTTCATTACTCATGTCTTGAATTTTTTGATGATGATTTTTTGGAATCACAAGTACATGACCCTTTGCAAGAGGAAAAGCATCTAAAAAGGAGATAGAGTTTGAGGTTTCTTTAAGAATTTTTACGGGAATTTCACCTGTAATAATTTTACAAAAAATACAATCCATAGTATTTCATTAGATTTTTTAAAATATTAAATCATCGATTAAGGGATAACAATGCTTGCCCACGCAAGATCCTTACCAAACTTTATAGTTGTTTTATCACCTGGGTTGAGATTACAATCTGTAATTGTTTTTGGAACATCATCCATAGTCTCAACATAGCAAATACCGTTATCATTTGTTAATATCACTACATCCTCAAAGACATCTTCACGAATTAGATGCCAAAATAGGAAGACAATAGTCGATAGAACAATTCCTGCAACTAAAAATACACCTCCAAAAATTAAACCAGCTTTTTGACTTGAGCTGAGTTCCATTTTACCATAGACCACCGTCACCTGAATTTGGATCTAATTTCTTTTCAGGTACGTTGCCATGTGCTTTTTTCATATGTCTTTTCAAACGCTCAGGATCATGCAATTCAGTACCACATTTTTCACATTTTGTTTGGTTTTCCTTCTCTTTGTTACGTTTGAACAAACCCATTAACTGGTAATATTTTGAAATACATTAAAAATGATGCGAAACATCCTTTAGAATTTCAAGGTAAATTATTGTATGGTCTAAGATTTTATAACAAATTAGAGTTGCTGTAATGGATTTGTTTCACAATATATGAGAAAGGTTTTAGAAATAGATCAAAAATATTACTTTACAAAAGTATTATACAATG
>JACERO010000067.1 GCA_013911135.1 Candidatus Nitrosopumilus sp.
GGTATCAAATGAGTTGTGATTCACATTTGATAAAATGATACACTATCATCAAGCTTTTTCTATCGGAATAATTTGATTGAATAATTGATAGTTTCTGATCTAATTTGAGTTACTTTCCCATCTACTGGCAAATGAATTTACACCTCCTCCACCAATTAATTTTGTGTTACCTACTGGTATGAATCAAGCAACCTACTTGGACCGACTTTTTGATGATAGGGTTGCTCAATGGAAAACAGGTACAGATATAGATCGCGATGGACAGGGTGACAACCTAGATGCGTTTGTAAATCCAGTGGTTCCACGAACGGTATCATTTTCAATTCGTTGAATTTGACATTCATCATAGGCACAGAATTACCGTATTACATGTTGTTTTAATACAATAATGACGTATTCTAACCAGAAATTCTCTTGCTTGAAAAACAATTCAACCCAGACTTACTATACAATAGAATTGTTCATTTCTATATTGACAAAAAAGGATATTCAAAGGACCAGGCAAATGCAATAGCCCAAAAAGTTGTACAAAAAGAAGCACAAAGAAGAATATGCAAAAATGAAAAATGCAAACATTTCTCTCATGATCACATTAGAAATGCAGAAACATGTCTAGTTGCAGATTGTGAATGCAGTGAATTTACTAAGTAAAATCATCTAAAGAATTTTCAAGTAATGGCTGTGCATTAATTCCCATTTTTTGCAAGTACTCTGCAAATTCATCGACAAAACCATGTATGGTGTAAACTTGTTCAGCTCCTGATTGTACCACCATATCTACAAGCTCATTAAAATCACAATGATCACTCATAGGGATTGAATAATCAGTTCGTCGTCCAAAAGAGAATCGAGAAGATTGTGCCCATCCACTAAATCCAATTGTTACTGCGCCATATTTTGATTTCATATCTTGAATGAATTGATTTTTGCTTGACATCATTGGTGCAACCATCACCCAAGGTTTTCTATCCAATAAACCATTTTTTTCAGCCTCAGAATGACCAATTCCATCCTTTAGTAAAATTCCTAATTTTTGATGAAGTGAATTCATCTCTTTTACAGAATCATGAAAATAAAGTAGGTCCCAATGACCAAAGAGTTGAGTAATGGTTTGTGCTTTACCTAATTGATACCCCATTAAAATTACAGGAATACCTTTTCCATAAAGTTCAGAAATCAATTCATTTACTTGTTTTTGAATTTCATTGGTTTTGGGAAAAACAAATTCTGGCAAGCCAAATGTACATTCAGTTATCAAGATTTTGCATTTTGGAATTTTTGCACCTTGAAGAAACCCACGTTTTCTAGTACAGATATCTCCAGTATAGAAAATATCATCAAAAAGTAGTCCTTTTGCACCAAGAATATGACCACTGTCAATTAAAGAAAAATCATCAAGGGATTCAATATGATTTTTCATCTCAAATCCACGAAGACTAGCTATTTTGTTTGTCTCAAGTGATGATAAAATGATTCCACCATTTTTCGAGGGAAGATGATCAGAGTGGGCATGAGAGACAAAGTTGATTCCCGTAGAATCAGTATTTTTTGGATCCAAGTAAACGCGTTTATCATTAACCACACACAGGATTCCATTTTTAGTCATCCGAACTTTTCTTGACAATAAATATGAAAATAATTAGATTTGATATAAATTGCAGGTTTAATCAATACAAACCACATATCAAATTTTTTTGAATATATCAATAATTTGTAGAGTTTGAATCATACATTGATTAACCAACATGTTTATTCAAATTTAAAAATTAATTTAGATATCAATTGTGGTACTAATTGTTTTTCCAAAAATGTCTATAACTGTTACAATGTGTGTGCCAACAGAGTCAGAAGGGGCAATCCATAACAAATAAAATTCTCCAGTTTCGGTTGTTTTGATATTTGTTTTAAAGATAGTATTTCCATTGGGATCATCAATAGTGATGCTTACATATTGTTCTTCAGTTACTAATCCCTCTATTGTTACAAATTTTCCAACAGATGAAGAAATTATATCAGTCACACTAATACTCAATCCTTCATCTAGTAAGGAGTTGACCTGAAATGCAAAATGCTCTGAATTTAAACCGCTTTCAGCGATAACAGTTCATTTACCAAATAGTTCACCATAAGGAATTAAAAAAGAAGTTGAAAATAAATTTCCATTTTTATTGGTGAATGTTTCCTTTTCATTAATTATAGTCTCATCAGGATCAATTAAGAATAAATGAATTTTTGAGTGAGGCTGTGAAGTTCCGGTGATATATATTGAATCTCCTTGATAATACGTATTTTTTAGCATGTCAAAATCAATTGGCACATGACTTGATTGTAAATCCACAGTGAACTTGTCAGATGCCTGAAAATTAGCCATAGAAACTAACACAGTGTATATTCCAGGAGGAAATGTTGTTAAATTTAAGAGATAAGTTCTTTTTCCACTAAAATCAAGTTTTATTTTATCATTAAATCGCTCATGATCATTTTTATCTATAATTGACAGTGAAATATCTTGAGATGCCTCACCAGTTATTCCAATTATTGCCACATCACTGTTATGATAATTTACATAATTTAGTTGAGTTGAAATTACTTTTTTTGGATATGTATCCAAACCTACAGAAATAATTTGAGTTTCATATTTTTGAAATGCGTATAATACATAGGTTCCTTCAAGACTTGAAGAGGTGGTCGGATATTCAATTTCAAAAAAACCAGAAGTATTAACAACAAAATTCTTTGATAAAACTGAATTTCCTTGAGGGCCAACCAATATTAAATTAATTTGCTCATTAGGAGTGGCAGTTCCATTAAATTTTATTAATTCATTAAATTTAAATGATAATTTAGTTGGAAAAATATTTAATTTTTTTGATGTAATAACATCCCAAGATTTGGTGAGTATATTTTTCCCATCAGTAATTTCAGCAGAGTATTTACCTATTTGTGCATTAAATGGAATATCGATTGAAGTAGACCAATATCCTTGAAAATCTGTATTTTGAACTTTGGTTGAAAAAAGATTTCCTTGTGGATTTTTTATTTTTATAATAATCAATGAGTCGGGGTTCGAAGTGCCTGAGAATTCAAGTCTTTCAGTTCTGAAAAATTCATTTTGAATTTCGGAAACTGTCAAATCAATATTTTTAGAAATTTTTTGTTCTATCTCAGTCAAATAAAGATTAATGATTTTTTCATTTTCTTGTTTATCTTTTAGAACAAAATTTACCTGTTCGGCCTTTGTTGTTTTGTGAATTTTAGTTGTTAACATAAAATTTCCATTTTCATCAGTTACAAAAGATTTGAGCCTTGAATCATTTACAAATAATTTTAAACTAGAATTTGGAACAAAATTATCCCCAGTAACACGAATTGTAGACCCAGGATGAAGATTTTTTGGTACCACTTTGAAAGTAGATTCAGGAAGAATTCCAACGGGTTCTATAATCACTTCTGGTTCACTTACAAAAGATTGCATAATTTCTGATGGGGTTTTTCCAACCTCTATCGAATTATCTTCTTGGTCATATACTTCCCAATGAATAAGCAGGTTTGATTTTTCTGTTTTTATGCCTAACTTTACAATTTCATTTGTCTTTATTGGCTCTGAAGTTGTAAAAATTATTGTATCTAGAGATGCTATTGGCGATGTCCAATTATTTTCTAATTTGAATGATATAAAAGAAGAATCAATAAGCCAAATTCTAATTGTTTTTATTTCTTCAAGACCATTATTGGTAAACTCAATTATTGATGTAGTTTCAAATGAGAAAATTCTAGAAGTAATTTCTTGTTCATCAGCAAAAACATCATCGAGAGAAAAACCAATTAGAACAAATGATGTAAAGAATACGAAAAGGATTCTAAGCAATGAATTATTCATATAATGATCCAAATCAGGAAACGTAATACAAAACTACTCTGAAAGAAGTGCTTTATCAAAGTTAACAACTGCCTTTATTATTCCAATAAAGTTTCCTTCAATGTCATTAACGCTTATTGATATTTCAGTAGTGTAAAGTCCAGTGTGTTCCTCGCTAGATGAACCTGACATTATGTAAACACCTTCTGTTTTTGTTTTATCCCACCATTGTTCATCACTTTGTTTATAGTCTGAGGTTTTTTCGGTAATTGCGGTGTTTACTCCATATACATTTGTAATTACAATGTTAATGAATGGAACAAGAGATTCTTTATCATATTCAATTATTGCTTTTGCAATTAAAGCAGATTCATTATTCATTAGACTTTCCATAAATGGAGTTATAGTATTTGGATTACGTTGCCATTCTGAATCTCTTTGATAAATTAGATCATTAGGATTTGTAAGGGTTGCAAATTCAAGGTTGGAACTGATAAGTTCATTTTGAATTTCGGCATTATTTGCAAGAGATCGTAATGTATTGATTTTGTCTTCTAAATCGCCAAGATTGGCTTTAGCATACAACTCATTTTCGTTTTCATAAAATTGTATCTTGTCACCGATGTATTCTTTCTTCAGTGTAAGCTCTTCTAGATCATCCTGACTCTTTACATCAAATGATTGCTTTCCAACAGAATTAGACAATATTCCTTCACGCTTTAGATATTGTAATATATTAACAAATTCTTCTTGACTAAGTTCATCCTTTAAGATCCATGTAACGAGTTGTTTGACATATGATGGGATTTTTTCACCTTTAATTCCAAATTTAGATAACACATCAAGGTCAGATGCAGTTTCTACATCATAGCCACCCCACGCCTTTAGAACAGAAAGTTCTCCACTAGTCCATGTCTTAGGTGAAATCTCAACTTCAGGAATTGATTCTGGTGCTTCAGGAATTGATTCTGGTGCTTCAGGAATTGATTCTGGTGCTTCAGGAATTGATTCTGGTGCTTCAGGAATTGATTCTGGTACAATAAATTCAGATTCTGGTTCTGTATCTGATACTTCAGATTCTATCGATACAATATCACTTGATTGTTCAGAAATTTCAACTATTAATGCATCAGGTAGATGCAGATACAATGAATTGTTGTAAGTATCCCATAGTCTGATTAATACATCAGATTGTGGAATTTCATTTTCAAAAACCACTACAAAATCAAACACGTCTTTATTTCCAGAAATAGATTGAATAATTTCAGCAGTTGCTATCAAGTTATTAGGATCAGTGATTTCAAATCCTGAGTTTGTATCATAAGTTACAAAGGTTTCAGTATGATCATTTAGAACGTATGAACCAAAGTGATTTACCAATAGATCAATATGTTTGATTCTATCTCTACCGCTATTCTCAAATACACTTAAAGTTATTTTAAACTCTTCTCCAGTTTCAATTATTGCAGTATGAACAGAATCAAGTTGAGAAGATTCGTAGCTTACTCCATCATACTTTAATGGAAATTCGTTTTGGTCAAATGAAGCAGTAATTGATGGCTTAATACAATCAGCACAACCGCTGCCACCGCCGGTACTACTAGCAGTAGAGGCAGTAAATCCGCCACCAACTGTAACTGTGAGTTGAGTTGCTGTATCCCATAAACCAGTTGCGCCTGTACCAAGATCACCTGATGCGAAAGTAAAGTTACCAGTAACTTCTGCAGCAGTCATTGTGCCACTAACAGTAGAATTAGTTGGATTAGTAAATGTGAAAATGACAGTATCACCATCGCTGATTACAGTATCGCCGTTATCAGGATCATTAGCTAATGCAGTAGTTAGAACAGGAGCTGTCTGACCAAAGTCGCCAGTTAGACTAATTGTAGTGGTGTAAAGTAAGCCACAGCCACCAATATCATCAATGTTGGCACCAGCGGGTCTAGTGATTGCATCACTTATGGCAGCATCTGCATCACCGCCACCAACTGTAACTGTGAGTTGAGTTGCTGTATCCCATAAACCAGTTGCGCCTGTACCAAGATCACCTGATGCGAAAGTAAAGTTACCAGTAACTTCTGCAGCAGTCATTGTGCCACTAACAGTAGAATTAGTTGGATTAGTAAATGTGAAAATGACAGTATCACCATCGCTGATTACAGTATCGCCGTTATCAGGATCATTAGCTAATGCAGTAGTTAGAACAGGAGCTGTCTGACCAAAGTCGCCAGTCAAAGCACCTGTAGTACCAATCATAAGAGAAGAAGTATCAAGACTTGCAATATTTGCGCCAGTTCCAACAGAAACAGTAAGAGTACCTATACTAGGAGAACCGCCAGCAGTATCAACATTTAGACTAAGAACAGTGTCAGTTGTCCAAGTACCAGTAACAGTGCCAAGAGATTGACTTGCAGTAAAGTTAGCAAGAAATTCAGCATTAGTCATTGTACCGCTAGCAGTAGAATTTGTAGCGGTGTTAAATGTAATAACAAATGTATCACCTACACTGTAAATACCATCTAAATCATTGGGATCATCAGCAACAAATGTTGAAAGAGAAAGATCAGGATCAGTAGCATATGCATTCTGAGTTGGTAAAGCAAATGCCACGCCAAGTGTAATAATTGAAAATAAGAACAATAACCTAAGTTTTTTCAAAGTCCTCACTTACAATATAATTAAGATTACCATTCATACCAACCCACATGTTCTAGTCACAAATTTCAGAAGTTATAGGTTATTAAATATAGTGCGTTAGCATAGGCTGACAATAAATTTGTGAAAGTAATAGACTCAAACTCAAGGTTTGACTAGAACACCGATGAGACTTGAATCTAGCATAGCATATCAAAAATCATACAAAATCTCAAATGTCAAAAAAAAACAAAGTAGATCTACAATAATTTAGAAAATTTTATCCAAAATCATAAAAACTTGAACTAGAGTTAGGATTAATTGCAGGCATGTTCTATTCAGAATAGTTGCTAAATCTAGGAATTCTAATCTCAGGTCGCGGGAGCAATATGGAGTCTATTCTAAAGTCAATTAAGAAAAAAAAGATTCCAATTAATCCAGCGATAGTTATTTCAAACAAACCTAATGCAGGGGGCCTAAAAATAGCAAAAAAATTAGGAATCCATATAGAAGTAATTGAAAGCAAGGGCTTCAAAGGAAGTAGATGGCAATATGACAAAAAAGTAATTGCAGTACTAACCAAACATGGAGTTACTCCAAGAAATGGCCTTGTGTGTCTTGCAGGATTTATGAGAATTATCAATCCAGAATTTGTAAAAAAATACAAGAATAGAATAATCAATATCCACCCAGCACTGCTTCCAGCATTTCCAGGATTAGATTCTCAAAAACAAGCAATAGAGTACGGTACAAAATATTCAGGGTGCACAGTACATTTTGTGGATACAAAAATGGATTTAGGCCCAATAATTATTCAGGCAGTAGTCAAAGTAAAAGAAAACGATACAGCAGATTCATTATCAAAAAGAATTCTAAAAGAAGAACATAGAATTTATCCTGAAGCAGTTAATTTGTTTGCTAGAAAAAAGATCAGAATCTCTGGAAGAAGAGCAATTATCAGCTAAGTATCAGACCCGCCAAAAAAATACAAAACTTTGAGTTCTTTTTTGTTTCCATGAAAATGATGCTTAACATCCTTTGCTACAAAGAACAATTTGTCTTTTGAGACTTTGTAATTTTTTTCTTTAATTTTCAAAAAACCATCACCAGAAATTACATAATACACCTCATCGGTATCATGAGGTGCTTGAGTATCTTCTTCTCCAGGCTTTAGAACCAAGACTCCAGCAGCTAAACTTGATTTATTGATAAAAGTATGAAAATACATACTACTTTTTTTGATTTTCTCAATTGAGTTATTAACATCAAAATCAAGTTTCATTAGTGTACAACCAATGAAATTCAAGTATTAAATATCTACTAATCAAAAACAGATTATGGTAGGTACCAAAATTGATGGAAAAGTCATTGCTCAGACAGTTAAAGACAGAGTCAAAAAAGCAGTTGAAGAGTTAAAGACTCAAGGAATCAATCCATGTCTAGCTACAATTTTAGTAGGAGACAATCCAGCATCTGCTACCTATGTTAGAAACAAGCATACAGCTTGTGATGAGATAGGAATCATTACCAAAGATCATAAACTTGATGTAAATATTTCACAAAAACAACTTGATGAAATTATTGAAAATTTAAACAATGATAGTTCGGTTCATGGAATTCTAGTTCAGCTTCCATTACCTGAACAATTAGATGAGTTTGCCACCACATCAAGAATCTCACCACTAAAAGATGTGGATGGTTTAACTCCACACAACACAGGATTACTTGCAATGAAAAAGGCAGTACTAGTTGCATGCACTCCATCAGGAATAATGGAGATGTTTGATTATCATGAAATTGATTTGGACGGAAAAAATATTGTATTAATTAATAGAAGTAATCTTGTTGGAAAGCCACTATATCATTTATTATTAGAAAAAAATGCAACAATAGTGACATGCCATTCTAGAACCAAAAATCTAACAGATCTTTGCCAAGCTGCAGATATCATTATTACTGCTGTAGGAAATAGAAACAAGTTCACCTTAACACCTAAGATGATTAAAGAGGGTGCAATAGTAATTGATGTTGCAATTTCAAGATTCCAAGAAAAACTAGTCGGAGATTCAGACTTTGATGAAATTATCCAAAAAGCATCTTTTGCAACACCGGTTCCAGGAGGAGTTGGTCCAATGACTGTTGCCATACTATTAAAAAATACAATTACTGCAGCATCTTTGAGTACTCAAATTGGAAGACAGTTCTGAAAGAAAATCACTTAGAAGTCATCTTTTAGAAAAAAGAGACAACACATCTTTTGATTTTATGAAGATTGCAAGTGAAAAGATACAAAAGAGATTAAAGAAAATTAATGCATTCAGGGATGCTCAAAAAATTGGAGTGTATTATCCAATTGGAAGTGAAATTTTAACCCAAGATATTATTCAAGAATTACTCAGCAATGGAAAAGATGTGTTTTTGCCAAAAGTAATGGGGAAAAAAATGGAATTTAGAAAAATTGTTGATTTTTCAAGCCTAGAAAAAGGCAGTTTTGATATTATGGAGCCCAAAGATGACTGCCAAACAGATAATGATCTTGATGTAGTTTTAGTTCCAACTGTAGGCATATCACCAATTGGAGTCAGGTTAGGATACGGTCACGGGTTTTATGATAGATATCTTGCAGAACACAACACTGTAACAATATCACTAACTTTGGAAAAACAGATTGTAAAAAACATTCCAAAATCAGAACATGACATTATTATTAATTGGATAATAACTGAAGACCAAATTTTAAAGACTTAGATAAGTTAGGCCTTTTGTGCCAATATCTTTTCTGCAATATTTGTGAGACCATGAGATTTTCTCAGCTGCAGCATATGCATTTGTAATTGCAGAATCCAAAGAGTCACCTAATGCTGTAACTCCCAAAACACGTCCCCCATTTGAGAGGATTTTTCCATCTAGTTTTTTTGTTCCAGCATGAAAAACATATGATTCATCAGAAACAGAGTCAAACCCGGAGATCTCTTCATTTGTGGGATAAGATTCGGGATATCCTTCAGATGCTAAAACAACACACACTGCAGATTGATTTTTCCAAGAGGTTGAAGGCATTGATGATAATTTTCCATCAACGCTTGCAACAAAATAATCATACAAGTCAAAATCCATCCTCATTGTAATTGGCTGACATTCAGGATCACCCATCCTTACATTGTATTCTAAAACATAGGGCTCATTATTTTTAATCATTATTCCAGCATACAAAAATCCCTTAAATAAAATACCTTCATTTTTCATTGCTTGAATTGTTTTATCAATAATTTTTTCTTGTATTTTTTTTGCTAGTACATCATCAATAATTGGAGTTGGAGAATATGCACCCATACCACCAGTGTTAGGACCTTTGTCATTATCAAAAATTCTCTTATGATCTTGACTTGTCGCCATAGGAATGGCAATCTCACCATCAGAAAGTGCAATGTATGAAGCCTCAATCCCATCTATTTTTTCTTCAATGATGATACGATTTCCAGCATCACCAAATGTCTTTTTGACTAGTATTGTCTGAATTGCAGAAAATGCCTCATCGTTACTATTACAAACAATAACACCCTTTCCTGCAGCAAGACCATCAGCCTTTACTACAACATTGTAATCAAGTGATAAAACATAGTCTTGAGCTTTTTGAGCATCATCAAATATTTCAAATCGTGCTGAAGAAATATCATTTCGTTTCATGAAATTCTTAGCCCAAATCTTACTTGATTCAAGCTGTGCGGCTTGCTGAGAGGAACCAAAGACTTTGAGATTGAGTTGATTAAATTTATCAACAATTCCTGCAGCCAAAGGAGCCTCAGGTCCAACTACAGTAAAGCAATTATTTTTTTGAGCAAAATCAGATAATCCATCTAAATCATCTACGTTTATTGGAACATTATTTTCAGTGCCACCATTTCCAGGAGCAATAAAAACAGTATCAACTTTAGGGCTTTGAGATAGTTTCCATGACAATGCATGTTCTCGCCCACCAGAACCAACTACCAGAACATTTGCCAACAAAAATTATCCTTTACCCAATTATATATTCCAAGTCTCAGAAAACCAATTTAGCTTTATAATGTCACCCACATATCAAAATCCAGATGGAATTTTCTACAAAGTTTGATGCAAAAGCAATAGAATCTCAAATAAAAGAATACATCAAATCAATTGATTTGGAAACACAGATTTTTTCATCGGACAAGCCGGAGAAAATTAGATTCATCGAAGGACCACCAACAATGAATGGAATTCCACATGCAGGACATCTAAGAGGCAGAGTCATCAAAGATTTGTGGTATCGATTCAACACATTGCAAGGGAAAAAAATTGAATTCAATGGAGGATGGGATACACAAGGACTTCCAGTGGAATTACAGGTTGAAAAAGAGTTAGGAGTTACAGGTGGAAAGACTGAAGCCATAAAGCAATTTGGAATTGAGAGAATTGTAGCTGAATGCAAAAAAGTGGTAGAAAAATACAACAAGGCATGGATAAAAGTTGATGACTTACTTGGCATGTCATTTAATCATGACAAAGCATACTGGACTTTTAGAGATGAATTTATTGAAAGAGAATGGCAAGTACTAAAAAAAGCATATGAAAATGGAATTTTAGAAGAAGATTTTACAGTAATTGCATATTGTCCAAGTTGCCAAACATCACTTAGCCATGCAGAAGTAAATCAAGGATATGAAGAAGTTAAAGATCCATCACTATACTATAAAGTAAAACTAGTTGATGAAGATGTATTTTTGATAGTATGGACTACCATGCCATTTACTCTAATTACAGATGCAATGGTTGGTTTACAACCAAAAGAAGATTATCATTATGTCAAAGTAGAAAATGAGACATGGGTTGTTGGAAAGACAAGACTAGAAGAATTCATGATAGAGGTAAAGATGGATAATTATAAAATTGAAAAAACTATCAAGGGTTCAGAATTTGAAGGAAAAAAATACATTCATCCATTGTTGAATTTAGTTCCAGAATTAAGTGAATGTGCAAAGCTAGATAATTATCATGTTGCAGTATCTGAATCGTTTGTTGATGTTACTGCAGGAAGTGGATTAGTACATTTATCTCCTGCAAACGGAGAGGAAGATATCAAAATAGCAAACAAAAGAAATGCCAAAATTTTCAATCCTATTGACGATGAAGTAAAATTCACTTCCCAGGCAGGTAAATACAAAGGAATGTTTGTCAGAGATGCAGACAGAACAATTGTAGAAGATCTAAAAGACTGTAATGCTCTTGTAAAAATTGGGAAAATAAAACACAAGTATCCCTTATGCTGGAGATCACACCATCCAATTGTATGGCTTGCCAGAAGAGGTTGGTTTTACAAGCTAGATCGCCTTGAGAACAAAGCAATTGATGCTGCAGAAAGTGTAGAATACTTTTTTGAGCAACCAAAAAATAGATTCTTGGGAATTATCAAAGAAAGACATCCATGGTGTATTTCGCGAGAAAGAATTTGGGGTTGTCCATTACCTGTTTGGAATTGTGAAGATTGTGGTGAAAAAAATTGGTTCTTTACAAGAAAAGAAATAGTTGATGCTGCAGAGAACTTGCCTGATGGAGAAGACTTTGAATTACATAGACCATGGATTGACAATATTACCATAAAGTGCAAAAAATGCAACAGCATCAAAACAAAGAGAGAAGAGTATGTTTTAGATACGTGGCACAATAGTGGCTCTGCACCATATTCATCATTAACTGATGAAGAATATTCAAAGGAAATTCCTGCACCATTTTTCACGGAAGGAATTGATCAAACTAGAGGATGGGCATATACTCTACTTATTGAAAATGTAATCTTAAAGAATGCTCCAAATCCACCTTTCAAGGCATTTTTGTTTCAAGGACATGTACTTGATGAAAAAGGAGGTAAAATGAGTAAGAGTAAAGGAAATGTGTTAGATGGAGAAGAATTGCTACAAAAGTACCCTGTAGATTTAGTACGGTTCTATTTCATATGGAAGGCAAGCCCAATTGAGCCACTAAGTTTCAGCACTGATGAGTTAATGTTAAGACCATATCAGATAATCAATACACTATACAATCTACATCTGTACTTTAAGCAAAATAGTGAATACGATAATTTTGAACAATCAAAGACAATTAAATGGGCAAAACAAAATGATTTGTTAACATCGTCAGATATTTGGCTCTTATCAAAACTTCAAAAACTTATTCGTGAAATTACAGAAAGGAATCAAACATGCAAGTTCCATGAAGGTGCCAAAGCAATTGATGATTTTATCATAAATAAGCTAAGCCAAGTATACATTCCAATTACCAGAGGAGAACTATGGGATGAAGATGAGCAAAAGAAGAACAGAAGACTTGCAATCTATGCAGTACTAAGTAAAGTACTCAAAACACTTGATATTTTGATTCATCCGTTTTGTCCATTTACTAGTGAGTATCTATATCAAACAGTATTTAATGGAAAACAAAGTATTCTACTTGACAAATGGCCTCAATACCAAGAACTACTTGTCAATGAAGAAGTTGAGGAATCATTTGATATTATGAAAGATGTTGTATCGATATCTTCTGCAGCAAGAATGAAAGGAAAACTAAAACGACGATGGCCACTAAATGAAGCACAGATTTGTGTAAGAAAAGATCAAAAAAGTAAACTTGAATCATTATCTGATTTGTTACAGTCCCAGTTAAACATAGAAAAATTCAGTATTGTTGAAACAGAAAAAGAATCAGGACTAGAACAAATTTTAGAATTAAAACAATTAAGATTACCTGTTAAAGCAGTTATCGAACTAGAAAGAAAGAAGATAGGACCTAAGGCGAGACAACATATGGGAAAACTAGTTACAACATTTGCAGAGACTAATCCTGAAGAGATAATTTCATCATTGCAAAAAGATGGAAAATATGATTTTGATATTGATGGGGAAATAATTTCATTGGGTAATGAAGATTTTGTTATAGATTTTGATGCAAATGAAAACTTTGCAGTAGCAAAAAGAGACAACTATGTTGTTTTCATCTCAACATCACGAAATAGAGAGATGATGGCAAAAGGATTAGTAAAGGATGTTGCAAGAAGACTCCAAACTCTAAGAAAAGAAAGAGGGTACAATCCAACGGATGTTTTAGGTGTTGCATCAATTCTTGATTTGGATGAAGAATCACTTGAAATGATTAAAGAGAGAGCAGACGAATTGGCGTTTTTGGTTAGAGTAAAGCAGGTAGATTTTACAGAATCCTGCAAAGAATACAAAGATGACGATATTGATGGACAAAAAATAAGAATATCAGTAGAATAGATTTTGAGAATTAATGTAATACTTTTATTAGAATCATAAATTTCATAAGGAAATGTCTAAATCCAGTAGATGGGAAAGTACATCAAATTACACATTCTAGGAAATAATTATTTTTGTTATTTCTAAAATAATACACAATCATTTTCACAAAGAAATATTTGAGAGTTTCAATTGAT
>JACERO010000057.1 GCA_013911135.1 Candidatus Nitrosopumilus sp.
GGTATCAAATGAGTTGTGATTCACATTTGATAAAATGATACACTATCATCAAGCTTTTTCTATCGGAATAATTTGATTGAATAATTGATAGTTTCTGATCTAATTTGAGTTACTTTCCCATCTACTGGAAAAAGACTTTTTGAAATTTTATCATGCAAACTTTCTTGATGCATTAGAAGAACATCAAATGGACTACAAACTTTTAACGTCAATATCAAAAAAATCAAGATATATTTTTGATGATCTTGACAAATCAAAAATAAAGAAGCTTTATTCAACAGTAAAAGAAAACCTATGCTTTTTGCTAAAAGATGATGATGAGTTGTTATTTTTTATCAAAAATGAAGGAAACAATAAAGAAATGAAAGCAATATGGACAAATTCTGAAACCATAATTTATTCAAAAGCGTTATTGTTTGACAGCATATGGACAAAGACAAAATCAAGTGAGGATGATTTTGAATGAGTAGATGTAGTTGTGGATATGCTACAAAATGTAGAGATGAATTTTGTGCTCATCTTGCAGAGGGTTGGAATGATCTCAGAGTAGATCACTATATCAGATATAGTTATACTAGTGATTCATCACTTACTTCTACAGGCTTTCTTCCCATAAAACCAGAATCTTTTTCATGCCAAAACTTTATTTCAGTTTCACCATATTTCCAACACAACCATACTTCTTCATCAAATCGCTTTGAAGGAAAATCAAGCAGACCTTGCTCAATACTTTTGACCATTACCCCAGTATTTTCCAGGATTTCAACTGATTCATAAAATTTGGTAATTGCAGAATTTAGATTCTGTTTTAGGAGGGCATATTCTTCAAAAGAATTTGTAGTTGAGAGACTCATTTGTAATTGTTGTTCTAGTTTTGATACTTCATTCTTTTTTGCCAAGGCATACTCAAATTTTTTTATTACATCAGGTAGTGCATTATTTGCCTCATTTGTGGTGAAAAATGTGAACATGTATCTGCTCAGAAAACCTTGATTAAAAATCTTAGGCGTAAATTTATTAAGAATTTGTGTAGAAGGAGAAGTATGAACGATGAGGAACTAGAGGCGATCATTACTCAAACTATCAATAGCGCAGTGACAACAATTCCGTCGTATCTAGAAGAAATTAAGGAAAATAAAGAGACATTAAAAGTAGAAAATCCACAAGAGTTTGTTTATGGGATTATTATGGGAATGGCACTTGGCGTGAGCGGTACAATTCTTAGTGCACAAAAAGAAATGCCAACTACAGAAGATCAGATGAAAGTCAGAGACATCGTATACAAATACATACCAGAGATAAGAGAACGAATTTTCAGTTGATAGTGTTTAATCAAAAAGAAATCGAATTTCTAGAATTACGAGAAGATGCAAGAATAGCTACATCTCACAATGATATTTCGCATGTAAAACCAGTATCGTTTGTATTTTTGGATAATGTGATTCTAGTTGTTACAGATTACAACACAAGAACATTTACCAATGTCAAATTAAATCCACATACAAGCATAGTAATTGATATTTACAAATCAGGAAATCATAAAGCAATATGCATTCAAGGCCAAACAGAGATTATTGAAAATGGTTTAGAATTTAAGAAATTTTATGACATTTTTTATAAAAAATTTGAATGGGTAAGAAAAGAACCATGGAAAGAGGATGAAGCACCATTTTTAAAAATTGTTCCGAATAACAAAGTTAGTTGGGGTTTAAACTAGAAAGTTATTTCTTGTTCAATTTTAGAAAGTAAACTTTGAACTGAGATTGGTTTTTTCAGAACGGAACGAATTCCTAATTTTGATAATTCACGTTCTTGTGAAGTATTTATATCTAATCCACTTACAATTACTACTTTTGATAATTCTGAAGGTCGCCTATGTTTTAGATCTAACAGAAAATCAACACCACTATATTGTGGCATGCACATATCAAGTAAAATCAGATCATAGTCTTTGTAAACTGCCAATTCTAATCCTGCTCTACCATCAGAAACACTATCAAATTCATAATTTGTAGCCGACAGAATATCTGCAAAGACTTGACTAATTTCTGGAACGTCCTCAACATGAAGTATTCTCATACGATATGAAATAACTTTGAAGTGATAAAAGCAAGTTTGCTCATTTGAACAAACTAGAAGATGTATCAAAAAGAATTTAATTTTAGTTTTACCTTAAAAATTACAGAACTAGCATATTCAAGCTTTACTACTTATGTTATAGAAAGATCAATATTTTGTATGAAGAAATACAAGTCTAATCATATAACATCAAATCTTTTTCTTCAAGAAGACTATGAAGATTATTCACTGAAAGATAAACATCCTTTTCAGTTTTAGCTCCAGTACAGACTAATTTTCCAGATGCAAAAATTAGAATTACAGTTTTAGGATTAAGCATTCTATGAATAACACCGGGGAACTGTTCTGGTTCATACATACTTCGTGGTAATGTTCGTGCTGCCCGTTCAAGATGAATTCTTCCTCCAAGGTTTATTGATGACACAATATTTTGTATAGTAACAACTGCATTTTTTTTAATTTTAATTCCACCTTTTCTTAATTTTACAACTACCGCATTTACTGCCTTTACTGCAAGTTCTGATGATTTAGAACCAGTACACACCATCTTGCCAGTACTAAAAAGTAGTGTTGATGTTTTGGGGGTTTTTAGACGAAACACAGCACCTGGAAACTGGTCAGGATTATATTCAACAGCAGGGAATTTTTTTTGAATATCATATAGATCTAGTTTTTGATCTATGGTAGCTGATGCCACAACATTTACGATTTCAATTATAGGTTTAGTAAAAGGCAATAGAATCTAATCCAAAGAAACCATATTTAAAGAAAGATAATTAAGAGATAGAAAAAGGATCAAGGCATATTGTCCAACAAGATAAAATGTTCTCACATCTTCGTTCCAAAACAAAGTGAATCACTTGCCATTGTAGAGAGGCTCAAAAAAGGAGAGAAATTTGCAAAGTTGGCAAAAGAGTTGTCAATTGATTCAGGTAGTGCAAAAAAAGACGGAAATTTAGGCTATTTTACAAAGGGTATGATGGTAAAGCAATTTGAAGAAATTGCATTCAAACTACAAATTGGAGAAATTTCAGAACCTGTAAAAACAGAATTTGGATATCATATTATCAAAAGATTTGCATAATTTCATTGTGATGATTTTGCCTGTTTTACCTTCTCAAAATCATCATTAATTTTCTGGCTGATTTTCTTAAAATCAGCACGTATTTCCTTGTATAGTTCTTTTTCTTTTTGAAGTAATTTCTTCATCTCTTTTGATTTATCAGTAGAGTCCAACAAACCAATGATCTACAGTAATAGTTTAGAAGATAATTATCAATTTTCATACTTTAATAACAGAAAAAAAATACACAACATTTTTTTGGTTTCAAAATAAGATTAATCATGGCAGTGTTAACAGAAAAAACACTAGAAGATATTTTATCATATTTGGAGAAATCTATCAGTAATTTAGCAAAAGAGGCATTTGAGAATCTAGAGTTTGAGGTAAAATCTCAGGCAGAAGGTTTTCTTCAAAACCAGTTTGAGATTAGACTAGAAAATTTGCTTGTAGCAAAAGGCAGTAGTATTCATCATTTAGAATCAGGAATGAAAAATAAAATAATTCAGAGAAAACAAAAAATCTTGGACCAAATTTCTAAACAATATAAAAACTAGAGAAAAGCATCTAGACCAGTTTTTTGAGATTCAATTCTTTGATTCTTCTCTAAGACTTTGGTCATCTTATCACCCATAGTTTTAGCAGCTAATATTTTTCTTTTTCCGATCCAATAATATTTTTCATCAATAGTATTTTTGGCAATAAGTACTACAAGTTTACCAGTATCTTTTCGTCCAGTTCTTCCTCTTCTTTGTATAAATCGAATAGAGCTTGGAACATTGTCATAGAAAATAACTTGATTCACTTCAGCAATATCTAATCCTTCTTCACCAACACGTGTTGCAACTAATACTTGAAAAAGTCCATCTCTAAATTTTTGTACAGTCTCAATCTGTGCTTTTTGTTTTAGTCCAGTTTTACCTGCTTTACCAATTAAAATTCCTGCAGAAACTCCCATCTCAGTTAGTTTATTGAAAATCAAATTAACAGAGTCTCTATAACTAGTAAAAATCAGAGCTTTTCCAGGAACAGATTCAAGAATTTCTTTTAGTTTGGGAATCTTTGAATGTTCTATTCCTCTGGACTGAGCTTCTTTAGCAAGATGTACTGCTCTGGTAAAATTAGGATCAACTTCAAAAAGTTCTTTTACTCCTGCACCTTTTTTTGCCCGTGCACGCTCACAGAATTTTAGAAAAGGTGTAATTCCATGAGCCTCAAGTATGTTTAATGCATAATGAATTCTAATTGCAGTGAAGAGAGGTTTTGCAGAACGTCTGTTTTGATTTAATACAAACTGTCTAATTCTTAGTAAAGCAGAAAGAGACTGTTGCTCTGCCAGACGAATACCATTCTTTCTTAAAATATCATATCTTTCATCTAATGCTAATTTCAATAATGTTTGAATTGATTTTAATTCTGGCGGAAGTTCTACATTAATCCATTCAGTATTGGTTTCTTGAATGTATGGTTTTACATCAGGGCTATCTTCAGTTTTTTCAGCTACACTTGTAATTCGAAGCTTTGTTAGGATCTCAGTTGCTTTTTCTTTTTCACTAGGAAGAGTTGCAGTCATTCCAACAAGTCTAACAGAGTAATTCTCAAACCGTTCTGCAATTCCTGAATAAGCATAATCACCAACAGTTCGATGTACTTCATCAAAGATTACAAGAGTGAATTGTTCTGGAGATACAATTTCTCTGTTTAAATCATTTTTAGTAATTTCAGGAGTAGCACAAATTACACTACTACTCCAAAGTTTGGTTCGTTTTTGAATAGGATCTTCACCAGTAATTAATGAAATATCCTCCAAAGTAAGATTCGCTTTTAGAAATTCATAATGCTGGTTTACCAACACTCTAGTTGGAGCCAAAAACAGCACTCCACCTGTACCTTTTGATAAATATTCTGCAATCACTTGTAGTGCAACAGCAGTCTTTCCAAGACCAGTAGGTAAGACTACAATACAGTTTTCTTTAATTGCCTGATTTGAAAGATTCACTTGATAATCTCGTTTCTCTATAGAATTTTTTTGAATGTATTTTTTCTCAATATATTGAATCATTCTATAAAGAAAAATCAGAATTTATTGATTTAATGCTTTTGTATAGCAAAATGCTAGCCATTACTCAATTATCTACATCCATTAAAAAACAAAAATACGCACAATTCAGTCCCAAATGTAAGATCATGAGTAATTGTTAAATTTCAAGAAGTATTGTGAGTTAAGATTATGCCAGACAAATCAAAAGAGCAAACATCAGAAGAGAAATCAAGAAGATGTTAAAAGAAGAAAAGACGATCGTAGATTTGGAACTGGTAGTAACAAAAGAGAAATTCAAAAAGCAAAAGAAGAAAAATTGTGAAACGAGGTTTTAAAAAAATAAAAATAAGATTTTCCTAGTTTTTTCTCGCCTTTGTTAATTATAGAATAAAGTTTGAATGCTGATCGCAAATTAAAGTTCAACTAACACGATCAATATATTGAACAGATAAACAAGATTTATGTGAGCAGTTCTTTTGATAGACCAAATTGGGATGAATACTTTATGCTACAAGCAGAATTGGCAAAACTTCGGTCAAACTGTGTGACAAGACAAGTTGGTGCAGTAATTGTTAGAAACCACAGACAATTAGCAACAGGATATAATGGGACTCCACCTGGAATCAAAAATTGTTTTGATGGAGGATGTGAGAGATGCAAACTTAGAATGGAAGGAAAAATAGAACCAGGGGCATCGCTGGATAGATGTCTGTGTAATCACGCAGAAGCTAATGCCATAATGCATTGTGCAATTTTAGGAATTGAAGCAGGAGTAGAAGGTGCAATACTGTATACAACATTCGTACCATGCCTAGAATGCACCAAAATGGCAATAACAATAGGAATTCGAAAATTTGTTTGTCTTGATAATTATCCAGAAACGGATTTTGGTTTGTTAAAAGAGGCAGAAGTAGAAGTGGTTCATCTTGATAAAAACAATATTGCAAAATGGGCAAAAAAATTAGTTAGCAAGTACGAAAAGTCTGTGTGAGAAAATGCAAGTAAATGTATCAAATACTGAAAAAGTTGAATCAATGCCACCATCAATGTTAGTATCAGCTACATATGACAACATTTCAAAATCTGCTGTGTTAAAATTCTATGAGCCAGAATCACAGAAATTAATCTTATGGAAAGATGAAATAGGTCACAAACCTTACTGTTATTCTAGATTAGCACCAGAAGAATTAGAGTTTCTTCAAGAAAGAGATGATGTTCTTGAAATCAAAACAGTTCAACGATATGATTTGATAAAAGACAAAGAAATTGACATGTCAAAAATTACTGTAGCAGATCCGCTAGCAATAGGAGGAACAGCCGGAGATAAAAGCATTAGAAATATAATTGAAACTTGGGAGTCGGACATCAAATATTATGAAAACTATCTTTACGACAGAAAATTAATTGTTGGAAAGTATTACAAAATTATAGATGGTAAAATAAAACAACATAATTTAGAAATTTCAGATGAAGTGAAAATTGCATTGAAGAGTTTGTTGTGGGATAAAGTAGATAGTGAAAGCATGGTTGATGCTGAACAATTCAAGAAATTCATTTCAGAATGGGCAGATTTACTAAATCAACCAATTCCAAAAATTAAGAGGTTAAGTGTTGATATTGAAGTAGAAGCAGTAATTGGACGAATTCCAGATCCCAAAGTTGCAGAGAAAAAAGTAACTGCAATTGGACTCAAAGGAACTGATGGATTTGATCAGATTTTTGTGCTCAAAACAGAGGGAACTGAAGAAGGAGTAAACGAATTGGACAAAAATATCAAGATTGTCTTTTATGATTTAGACAAAGAAAAAGAGATGATACAAGATGCGTTTGATATTATCAAAGAGTTTCCATTCGTGGTCACATACAATGGAGATGAATTTGATTTGCCATATCTTTACAACCGAGCAGAAAGACTTGGAATCAAAAATTCAACAAACCCTCTTTACATGATGAGAAATTCTGCAACACTAAAGCAAGGAGTTCACATTGATTTATACAGAACTTTTTCAAATCGTGCATTTCAAATCTATGTATTCAGCCAAAAATATACAAATTTTTCATTAAATAGTGTCTCAAAGGCTATGCTCGGTAAAGAAAAGATAGACTATGGATTAGAATTTGATCAATTAACCCTCTATCAAACTGCAAATTATTGTTATAATGATGCTCTTCTAACATACGAGCTTACCAGTTTTAGCAATGATTTACTGATAAATATGCTTGTAATTATTGCAAGGATTGGTAGAATGCCAATTGATGATATTGCAAGGATGGGAGTTTCTCAATGGATTAGAAGTTTGTTTTATTATGAACACAGAAAAAGAAATTATTTAATTCCAAAAAGAGAAGAACTTGAAAGAAGATCAGAAGGAGTTCTATCAGATGCAGTAATAAAAGATAAAAAATTCAGAGGAGGTCTTGTAATTGATCCTAAAAAAGGAATTCATTTTGATGTAGTTGTAATGGATTTTGCCAGTCTATATCCAAGTATCATCAAAGTTAGAAACATATCATATGAGACAGTAAGATGCCCTCATGAAGAATGCAAAAAAAATACAATTCCACAAACAAATCATTGGTCATGTTTAAAGAAAAATGGACTCACATCAATGATTATTGGTTCACTAAGAGACTTGAGAGTAAATTACTACAAGAGTCTAGCAAAAAAGGAGACATTAACTGAGGAACAAAGACAACAATATACAGTAGTCAGCCAAGCGCTAAAAGTAATTCTGAATGCAAGTTATGGGGTTATGGGTGCAGAAATATTTCCATTGTATTTTCTCCCAGCAGCAGAGGCAACAACTGCAATTGGTAGACATACAATCTTAGAGACAATTAAAAAATGTGAAGAGATAGGTATTGAAGTTCTTTATGGAGATACAGATTCATTATTTATCAAAAAACCAACTGAAGAACAGATTCAACAAGTAATAGAGCAAGCAAAAAAAGATCATGGAGTAGATTTAGAGATTGATAAAACATACAGATATTGTGTATTAAGTGATAGAAAGAAAAATTATTTTGGTGTAACAAAAGAAGGAAAAGTCGACGTTAAAGGACTCACAGGAAAGAAATCACACACACCAGGATTTATCAAAAAATTATTTTATGAGTTGCTGGATGTACTAGCAAAAGTCCAGACAATGGAAGATTTCCAAAAAGCAAAAAATGAAATCTCAGAAAAGATTGCAATATGTGGAAAAAAAGTAGAAACAAAAGAAATACCACTAGAAGACCTAACATTCAATGTAATGCTTAGTAAGGCACCATCAGAATATGTAAAAACAATCCCCCAACACATCAGGGCTGCAAAGCAATTAGAAGGAACAAGAGAAATAAAAAAAGGAGACATTATTTCATACATTAAAACTCAAAACAAACCAGGAGTAAAACCAGTAGAAATAGCAAAGAAAGAAGAGATTGATTCTAAAAAATACATGGAATTTTTAGAATCAACACTAGAGCAAATAACATCATCAATGGATTTAGATTTTGATACAATTTTAGGAAAACCAAAACAAACAGGATTAGACGAATTTTTTTGGAGTTAGTACAACATGGAAGTTGACGGAATTCTACTAACACTACTTGGAACTGCAGCTGGAATTTTAATTCTCACTGGATGGGTAGAGCAAATTTACAAAGGATATAAAACAAAGAGCCTAAAAGACGTTTCAAAATTTCTTGTGATCTTTATTTCTGCTGGAGCAATTTTGTGGTTAATTTATGGAATTATAGTATCAGACATATTTATCATAGGCACAAATATGGCAGCAATATTTCTGATGATGATAGTACTAACAATGAAGAAAAGATATGATAGACAATCAAAAATAAACCAAGTCTAATCAAGGATTAAATAAATGAGAAAAGAGTCAAAGAAGATGTTTGTAATAAATTGTAAGAATTATGAAGAGATTTCAGGAGATAAAATAATTAAATTTATAAAAATAGCTGAAAAAGTATCTAAAAAATATAAAGTAAAAATTGCCATATCTCCACCTCAACATCTCATAGGACTAGTTGCAAATAGTTCAATACAAATTTTAGCACAACATATTGATGATTTCAAAGTAGGAAGCACAACAGGTTTTATAATTCCAGAATTGTTAAAAAAATCCAAAGTTAAAGGATCATTAATCAATCATAGTGAACATAGAATTTCAAGCAAAGAGATACAAAAATTGGTTTTAAAATTAAAAGAATTAAAGATGACATCAATTGTATGTGTAAAAGATGTTGCAGAAGTTAAAAAGTATGTAAAACTAAATCCAGATTATATTGCAATAGAACCACCAGAACTTATTGGTTCAGGAAAGGCAGTTTCTAAAGAAAAACCAGATTTAATTGCAAAAGCTGCAAAGGCAGTAAAGAATACAAATACAAAACTACTTTGTGGTGCAGGAATTGTTTCTGGAGAAGATGTTGTAAAAGCATTAGAACTAGGATCAAAAGGAATTCTAGTTGCAAGCGGAATTATCAAAGCAAAGAATTGGAATAAAATAATTTCTGAATTTGCTGAGGCATTGGTTTAAAAAGCCAAAAAGTTCATAAAATTTTGCATGTCAAAAACAAAACCAGTTTATGCATTTGAAGAAGCAGATAGCAAAAACAGAATGCTTCTAGGCGGAAAAGGTGCGGGATTAAGTGAGATGACCAGACTTAAACTTCCAGTACCGCCAGGATTTATCATTACAACTGAAGTTTGTAACAAGTATTATAATAACAATAGAAAACTTTCCAAAGATGTGATGCCATTAATAATGAAAAATATTGCAAAAATGGAAAAAAAGACAGGTAAAAAATGGAATTCAACAAAAAATCCACTATTAGTTTCAGTGCGTTCTGGTGCAGCTATCTCAATGCCAGGAATGATGGACACAATTTTGAATTTAGGGTTAAATGAGAAAACAGTAGAAGGATTCGCTGAACAGACAAAAAATCCACGCTTCTTATGGGATTCGTATAGGAGATTTATTCAGTTATTTGGTAAAGTGGTATTTGGAGTAAATGATGAAAAATTTGATCATGTCTTAGACTCTGCAAAAACCAAACAAGGAGTAACAGAGGACAGTAAACTAAACGTTGAATCATTAAAGAAAATTGTATCAGAATATAAAAAAATTTGTGAGACACATACAAAGAGAAAATTCCCAGATGCACCTAAAGAACAATTAGAATTAGCAATAGAGGCCGTATTCAAAAGCTGGATGGGGAAAAGAGCAATAGTGTATCGTGAAAAAAATAACATTACAAAAAACATTGCTAATGGAACTGCAGTAAATGTTGTTACAATGGTATTTGGGAATATGGGTGATGATAGTGCAACAGGAGTTGTATTTACAAGAAATGGTAGTAATGGTAAAAAAGAGATGGAAGGGGAATATCTAATTAATGCTCAAGGGGAAGATGTTGTTGCAGGAGTTAGAACTGGAAAAAATATTGAATTATTAAAAAAAGATATGCCAAAATCTTACAAAGAATTAAGTAATGCATGTACAAAATTAGAGAAACATTTCAGAGAACCACAAGACATTGAATTTACTATTGAACAAGGTAAATTCTATCTATTACAAACAAGAACTGCAAAGATGAGTACAACTGCACTTGTAAAAACATCAGTTGACATGGTAAAAGAAAAATTAATTGGTAAAAACAAAGCACTTACAAGAATTCCAGCACAACAATTAGAAGCATTACTTCATAGAACAATGGATGAATCAAAGATTAAAAATTATAAACAATTAGCAAAAGGAATTGCAGCATCACCAGGAGCTGCAAGTGGAATTGTAATATTTAACGTAAAAAAAGCAATTGAATTAGGAGAAGCAGGGAAAAAAGTTATCCTAATAAGAAAAGAGACAAAACCAGAAGATGTTCCTGCATTCTTCTCAGCAGAAGGAATTTTGACCAGTTTAGGAGGGAAATCATCTCATGCAGCAATTGTTTCAAGAGGAATGGGGAAACCATGCATAGTTGGATGTGCAGAATTAAAAATTAATTATGATGATAACACATGCACTGCAAATGGAGTAACCATCAAAGAAGGAGAAACAGTTTCAATTGATGGAAGTGCAGGTACTGTCTTTGTTGGAGAGATTCCAACAGTAGAACCAAAAGTCACAAAAGACTTTGAGCAAATTTTAGAATGGGCACAAAAAACAAAAACATTAGGAATTAGAGCAAATGCAGATACCCCAGAAGGAGCTAAACTTGCAAGAAAGTTTGGAGGTCAAGGAATTGGTTTGTGTAGAACAGAAAGAATGTTCAACGGAAGTGATAGAATTAATTTATTTGTAGAAATGATTATGGCTGAAAATATTGAAGAGCGAAATAAAATATTGAAGAAATTAGGACAATTACAAAAGAGTGATTTTATTGAAATTCTAAAGGCAATGGAAGGGTATGAGGTTACAATCAGATTATTAGATCCCCCATTACATGAATTCTTGCCAAATCCTGAAGAACTAGCAGAAAAGATTCGTAAATTAGAAGCAGAAAATGCAACAAATGAAATTAAAGAAGCAAAAATGGTTCTAAAAAGAGCACACGAACTTGCAGAAGTTAATCCAATGATGGGGCACAGAGGAGTAAGAGTTGGAATCACATATCCAGAAATTTATGAAATGCAAATTCGTGCAGTTTTTGAAGCATTAGTAGAATTAACTAAAAAGAAAGTTAAAGCCCATCCACAAATTATGATTCCACAGATTAGCAGTATTACTGAATTAAATCATATAAAGAAAATTTATGATTCCATTAAAAAAGAGATTGAAATCAAACATAAAATGAAACTAGAGATTAACTTTGGAACTATGATTGAAGTAGTAAGAGCAGCATTAACTGCAAATGAACTTGTAAGTACGGCGGAATTCTTTAGTTTTGGTACAAACGACTTAACACAAGGGACATTTAGTTTCAGCAGAGAAGATGTAGAAGGAAAGTTCCTTCCAGAATACATGGAAAAAGAACTGCTGGAAAGAAATCCATTTCAATCTATTGATGAAAATGGCGTTGGCAGTTTAATGAAAATAGGCATCGCCCATGGACGTAAAGTTAGACCAAACATGGAAATTGGCATATGCGGAGAACATGGAGGAGATCCAAATTCCATCAAGTTCTGCCATAGCGAAGGTCTTAGTTATGTAAGTGCATCACCACATAGAATTCCAATTGCAATTGTTGCTGCAGCACAAGCAGCAATTGAGCAATCAAAAAAGAAAAGATCAAAGAAAAAATAATCAACACTAAACAAACTAAATACTTGCATCATCTACAAATTCTATGAATAATCTCAATGCTACATCAATTGATCATGTAAATATGAAGGTCAAAAATTTAGAGAAAAGCGTAGAATTTTACAAAAATCTTTTTGGCTTTGAGATAAAACAAGAAGAAAACTCAAACAAGTAGATGTACCATCAAAAATCATTGGAAATGACACAATCAAACTATGTTTGTATGAAATACCTGAAATGTCACCAGAGGGAGGAATTGCTCATTTTGGATTCAATATCACAAATTTTAATGAAATAATTCAAAAATGCAAAGAACTTGATGTAGAGGTGTTATATGGAGGTCCAGTAGAGTGGGAAAAATCAAAATCAGTTTACATTAAAGATCCTAGCGGATATGAAATAGAACTAGGAGAAGTTTCCGGTGGCGGATTATAAAAAAATTCTAAACTCTATTTTTCAATATCTAAAACGTATGCTTATTTTAAGCAGAATATCGTTTTAATTCCAAAGAGTGTACACCAATAGTAATGGGTCTTGGAACAAAACCAGTATGGAAATATGATGTTTGTGATCACGAATGGTTGTCTAGAGATGATGATAGACCACTCAGATGTGCTAGTTGTAAAACACCTTATTGGAATAAATTCGAAAGAGATGAAAAGAAAAATTACAATACTATAAGAAAATATGTGAGGAGAGAATATGAATAGTTCAGTTATAATCACAATTATAGGAATGACAATACTATCTACAGCCACGGTTGCATTTGCAGCCTCTCTTAGTACTCCTTTGGAATTTAATCTAATTGGTTCAAGTGACAATGTATTGATTTCTGCAGCAAGAGTAAATGTTACTGCAATTGATTTTATTACAGAAGTGTCAGGTGAGGGAGTAATTGAAACAGATGGAATAAATTTTTCAATAGGTAATGAGGATACACTTAATGCACATATCTTTGAGATTTGTATGGTATTAGAGGGTCCAATTGGAGTATTTAGTCCAGTTATTGGAGGTGCCCCAGCATGTACAACCACAACTTCTATAGCAGCTAATGCCATACTCACAAGTCCAGTAGATGGGAAAGTAACTCAATTTAGATCAGAAACTATCAATTATTCAATCAAATTATTCCGATAGAAAAAGCTTGATGATAGTGTATCATTTTATCAAATGTGAATCACAACTCATTTGATACC
>JACERO010000052.1 GCA_013911135.1 Candidatus Nitrosopumilus sp.
TGGTGCAATAGTACTCCATTGAAGATCTGACATTTCTTTATGAATCATGTAAAAGATTTGAAGATGTCATTGTTAGATCTGTATTATCATCAAATGTTTACAAAATGATCTGTTTTAGGATGAGTTCATCAGTTGATACCAAGGCAGATGTTATTGATTGTAAAGAGTTCTTTGAGGAATTTTATCATTTAGCAACTGGTTTCAATTATGATGTAGACACAGGAGTTCCCGATGATGAGACAGAAGCTGAAATTTATCTCACAAGACTTCAAGAAGAATTTGATGAAAAAATGAAATTCAAACTGGGAGACAAATATTTGCCTGGAAATAACGATCCAGATACATTGCATTCCAAATAATTTAGCTAAAATACTAGAAAATATTGAAAAAAACATTGTCAGAAAGAAAACCATTTAGAAGATTTAAAAAAAGAGAACCTTCTTTGAGTATAGAACAAAAAATTGAATCATTTATTTTAAGAAATTCAAAGAGTGGTTTTTTTACCAAAGTTTTAACAATTCCGTATAAATTTGAAATTTCAGAAAGCAGGTCATGGGACATAATAGGAGAGTTATTGTCCAAGGGTTCACTAGAGGCAACCCATGATGAATTTACAGGAGAAATGAAACTTTGTGAAATTGGAAATACATATTCTATTATGGATTTAGAAAGAAAGAGGAAAAGAGAAAAATTCAGATCCTTTAAGAAAAAGAGAAAATAACAAAACTCTTAATTTTGTACAACTTACAATTCTAGTAAATGGATAATGATGAAAATTTTCCTGTACAATGTCATCCTATAATTAAACCAAAAAAGAAAAAACCCAAGGATTAAAAAAATGAAACAGTGTAAATTGTGTGGAAGCCCGCTTGGAAAAGAACCAACTACTGAAGAATTAGATAAACATTGGAAGAAACATCACAATTGGCATTGGGAATCAAATAAAGAAAAAACAGCTGAAGAAGCATTATTAAAAAAACATGATTAAATGACGTCTTGGAGTAGTGATCGTTTATAGCATGCCTAGACCACTAAACGAAGGCATCAATATTGTTGACGCCTCAAGATATAAAAGAAATTTCCATATTCTTCAAACATTTGTTTAATTAACATGTAAAAATAAAACTAATTTTTAGAGTTTTCAACATGTAACTTATCAATTTTGTTTACCATAAGGAGACATGCGAGGTAAGTGTATTGAGAGATGATTTCGCAGAATACACAAAGTGTGAATCATGTGGAGTTGCATTGCTTTATTGTGACTGCAATTGCCCATATTGTGGAAAAAGAGAAAAGTGTGATTGTGAAATGATGCCATTATCAACCATACCTTAATTCTTTTTTTTGTATAATATGTACAAATGAAATTCGAAAGCATTAATTTGTTAATTTTCTGATCAAATACATGACATTTGAAATTGATTGGCATGTAAATTTTGGAATTTCATGGGCATATGAAAAAGATAGATTTGTTGTTACAACCGTATTTGAGGATAAAAAAGAAGCCATTTCTATTGCCAAAGAGATTGAAGACTGGAGTGAGAGATTCACCAGATTAACAATTATTGAAAAAGAGGAGGATGAATATGCAATTTGTTGTTACCAAGATCCCCAAGTATCAAAGAGTGATAAGCACATTGGATTATTCAGAATAGGAATGAAACAAAGCAGCGGATATGAGCAAGTAAAACCAATGATTGAAGAGAGACCACCACTCTTACAAATTGCTTATGCCGCAGACATTATAGATATGAGTACATATGAACAAATTTCTAGACTGGTTCCTATGAGAAAATGCAGAACTATTTCTGAAAAAGATTTGAAAAAGCAAGAATTTTTTTATGAAAAAACTGCAAATTTACTTAGTTAAAATTAGAAAATGATGAGATTCAAAACTCATTGGAGTTTGAATCATCACCATTTATGGTCGGGTACTAAAAATAATTGAAATTCAATATAAAGAATCACTACTGAATTGTTCATATCATTGATACTGATGAATCATTCACATTTGTTAAATAGAAAATTTAACAAACTAAAGCATGCAAAATAAAAATTATCAACCATCATGGGAAGAAGCAATTGGGCTTTCTTGGCTCATTTCAGATGAATAAAATGTCAGATTTTACCTCTGAATGCAGCCCCAACTGCTGGTGTAAAGAAAAATCAAAGAATAGTAATGAATTGCCTTAGAAATATCTAAAGGGATTATTTTTTAATTCATGATATTCATTAAGTGAATTTTTTAAAGTGGAAATTTGGAGATCCCTTAAGTAATATCTAACCATAGAAGATAAGATGGATTTCGAAATCTCTTAAAAAAGATAATGGACTCAGACCCTAACATCAGACACAGTATAATTGCAGATATTGAAGGGAACATACTTGCTACAAATCATCGTCCGGAGGTTGCAAATTATTTATCTCCAGAAGAAACTGAAGCCTCACTCAAAAGAGCAGCTACTGTATGGAAAGGAAGAAATGAATTGAGTCCAAAAATTGGAAAGGGATTGTATGCAATAGCAGCATTTGAAAAGATTACAAGAATGACTTTTCCTCTAGGAGAAGACAATCTAATTTTTGTTAGCTTGGGTTCTGATCAAGTACGAACAGACCTTCATGGTGGAGGTCAAAAACAGATTGTTGAGCACATACTAAACATACTGAGCCGTGACCCAACTTTAGCATAACACAACATGAGTCTAAAAATTGTCAATGATTGAGCATACAAAAGAATGCAAATACAGAAACGATAATGATATGCCACATACTAACTGTTATTGTAAATGCCACAAAATCATCATGGCAGAATCAGGAAAAATGGAATCAATGACTTTTTGACTCTTTTTGTGGTTCAAAGTTTTCTATTATTTCATTTACATTGGCAATGATTGTTTCCTTAATTTTTGCTTGTGTCATTCCAGATGTTGTCATTAATTTCATTTGATCAAGTAAGGCAAAATGGACTCTACCTTGAAGATAATCAATGATACCAAGACCCTTTTTTGGAAATTCTGTTACAAACAGATCATACCCAGAGGAATCATCAGGTTTTTCAGTCATGAGATAATTTCTAAAAAACTAGTTATTAAATTTCCAAAGATCATACTAATTTCCAAATGTTCATTAAACTCTATAAAAAACAAATTTCATGACAGAGTTTATCCATAAACCATATGATCGAATTTTTGTTCGAGATATGATAAAACTAAGCCTAGATGACCTCATAGGAATGATGTCTTCATTAGAAGCTAGTACAGCATATTGGGTTGATGGAGTTTTGTTTGCAAGTTTTGCCATGAGTGAATCTGAAGAGTTGGCAAAAAAAGAGATGCAACATGAGATGTATCTAGATAAGATAGTTTTTTCAAAATATGAAAAATATACGAAAACTGTCAAATCATCAACTAATCTTGAAATTGCTGCATTAAGCATGCAAAAAAGTAAATTATATGTAGATTTGATTGCATGGCTTAAAACACAATCAATATGGAATGAATAATTTAAAAAAAATATTTTCTATTTTAGATTAAGTAATGTATGACCAAAACTTACCATTGCACACTGATTGTGAATTTGTTCTTCAGTCACATGTCCACAGCTATGACAAAAAAACTGATTAGCTTGATTACAAATATCACATTTGTTCTTTACTTCTAATTCTTCGCCACACATTCTACATGAACTACTTTTCATATAGAAATATCATCAATAATTGATTTAAACTATATGAAAATTAGATCAAACTAATTAGCTTCATCTAATTATTTAGTAATTAAAAAAATAATTCTAGCCTCAATTTATTGGCAATAAATACAATGAAATACCAAGTAAATCAGTAAAAATTATGGTAGTTGGTTACATTATACCCATAGCAATAGTTTCCGTTGTAGGATTCTCAGGCTATTTGGTATATAATTTTCTAATTAAGGATATTATGTGTAATAGATCAGTGAACGCCACTCTAAAAGAATTCAATATTAAAAAAACCCAATTTCAAATCATAAAAGAATTTCACGCAAGTAAGGGCGAGAAAATTTCAGATAAAGAAATATCAAAACTTCAAAAACGTTACAGACAACATGAACCTGATCAATTTCTTTCAATGTATGATGCAATTAGAGATAAATCAAATACTGAAAAAAAGAATTAGTTTAAAATTTTAATTAAATTATTGAGTTGGTATTGCGATAAATGGTGTTCCACCTTCACCAACTACAAGAGGTAATTTTCCATCCCATTGTTGTGTTTTTAACCATTCCAGATATTCTGGATGAGATGAAAGTGCATTATTGATAATTTTAATTGCTTGAGCTTCACCGTTTGCTTGTACAACGTTTGCTTGAGCTATACCTTCTGCCTGTGCTGCATGTTGTCTTGCCTCTACCTCAATTCTTTTAAGATCATTTTCTGCTTTGAATGCCTTTTGCTCTGCTTCTACTTTAGATTCAATGGCTTGAGCAAATAATGCTGAGAACTGAAAGTCAGTAATTGATACAATTTCTGTAACTATATTGAAATCAATTAGACGTTTATTAATCTCTGCTTCAATGTCTGATTTTACTTGAGGTCTTTTTGTGATTAATTCTTCGGCGTTATAGTTTGCAGTGACTTGTTTTACAACTTCCTCTACAGTTGGCGTAATTATTCTATTTTCATAGTCTAATCCTACTGATTGGAATAAAATGTTAACTGAGTTTGGAGCAGGATGATAGTTGACTGTGATTTCAGTGGATACAGTCTGAAGGTCTTTTGATGCAGATGATGTTGCCTTTACAAATTTTAATGTTCTAATTTCCATTTGGACTACAGAGTCTGCAAATGGCGTTACAAAGTGTAATCCTTCTGTTAATGGTTGAATATTTAGATCAACTGCGTTCCAGTGAAGTAAAACACCTCTATGTCCTGCATCTACAATTTGTACTGCAGAAGATACTATTACTCCAAGGATAATTAATACAACAATGCCAATCATAACTCCTTTGACTGTACCCACATTCACATTGATTTTGGGGTTTTCGTATCTAGACAAATTACACTATTCACTAGGTATTAGGGATAATTATACTATGGTATTGGTGATTTTTTTCAGGATATACAGATATTTTAGAATCTTTTTCTAATCCCAACAATCACTACAGCTGGAATTCCAACATACATTCCAATATTTAGTAGAATCAATGAAAGTCCATAACCTAACACTGATTCTTCTGAATCTATATCAACATAATTTAAAATTGATAGTGATGAAATTAAGGGGGTAATTGCTAGTCTAACCATTTCTTTGAAAACAGGATTTTCACGTTCATAGTCGGCTATAATTGGTGAAAAAGAATAGTAGAATTTGTTAAATGATTCTGTAAAGGATGCTCCTAATTCTGTTTGAAGTAACTGATTATCTCTAAGTTCTCGTAGTTGTTGTACTTGTGGTGCTAGTTCTGAACCATATGTTGCAGTAGCAATAAGGCATCCACCACCAGGAGCAGCACTAAAACTTGAAAAACAATTACCATTGATCAACACATCACCAAATTCTGCTACAGTTGTTCCCTGGGATAATATTTTTTGATGTTGAATTGCAACTAGTCGCAGATAACCATCTTGTGCTAATTTTTCAATTTTTGCACCAAAAACTCCCTGACGACCAAAAGAGGATTCACAATCAAAAATCACACTCTCATCTCCTTGACCAGCAATTTCTGCATATTCAAAACTTGATGACTCCATTGCACCAGACCATTGGGTATCAGAAAATATCAAGAGTTTTGCTTTATCATCAGGAATTTCTTTTCTTAATTCAGATTCAATTATTTGCTCTATTTGTTGTGCTTTTGTAATTTGAGGAGTTGGTACTTGGTTGAAAATCTTTGTTCCAGTAATGATTAATTCAGAGTTTGATCTTTTGAATGGAATTGTAACTGTTCTGTCAAAAGATGTTATTTCTTCATCATATGAATTAAGTTTCAAATTACTAACAAAGATTTCAAAATTAATATCCACAGAACCAATTCTCGCATCAATTAAATTCCTAGGTAGTGTTATGATTAATTCGCCTCTAGCTCTAGCATCAAGTGTAATTATTAGAGAGGTAGATTCAGAGTCAATCTCAAAGCCTAAAATTGTTCCTCCACGTATCTCATAAATTGGTTCTTTGAATTGCTGTGCAAAAGTAGGGGAGAGAAATGTTCCCAGCATTACTACAGATAATGTAATTACGATAATCTTTACGTTCACTAATAGAAGTTACTTCATAGGAGACAAATAAACCCAGCACAAAGATTATTCGAACAATAATTTTTGATTTAAAAAAAAAGTCAGTCTCCTTAGTTTGGAGACTCTTATGCATTAACTAGTTTATGTGAACATTTGGGCTCTTCCAGCTAACACCGCGAGATATTCCTGACTCAATGAAATGACTAGAATTGTATTTGAGATAAAAAATCAGAATAAAAAATAATTACACTTTGCTTAAAGAAATTTTTGTAATTTATGCCTAGATTAATTGCGATCAAATAGTGCTTGATTTTATTTTTTTCAAAGCGTTTTATAATTTGAGAATTCCAGCAGATATGCTGATGATTATACCAAAGTGTTCTCTCTGATTCCTCTTATTTATGATGAGTTTGCCGAATTATGAAGCACGAATATCTTGTAATTCTTAATTCCTAGGTTAATGTAGAAAATATGTGAAACCGATCGTAATTATTGTAATCATTGCTGTGATCGTAATTATTGCAACAGGAACAATAATGACTTTAGCATCTATGGAAAAAATGGTTTCAGATATTGATGAAACACAGTCTCTGCCAGATACTATATCAGGAATACAAAATAAACTTAATGAAGTAAATCAGGCAATTGAAAAAATTGAGAATGCAAATCCAGAGTTAAGACAGATAGATGATTTCACACTATGTGTGTATAATAGCAGTAAAGGAAGTCAATATTATAATGACATGTATGCTAATGATTCAGAATACAAAGAATGGTTTGATAATAGATTTCCAGATACAACTATCAATCAAGTCTTAGATAACATTGGAGATAGAAAACAATTTTACGAAAAACTTGGAAAAGTATGTGGAGATTAGAATAAAATATTTATCAACTATTAATCAAATACTACAGATTTTCATTATTTTTTGAGCAGTCTTTTCAATTTCAACATTTGTTTCTGTTGATACAAATAGTACCTTGCTATCAAATGCAAAAGTAAATGTGATAACTTTTTTTCTTCGTGAAACAGAATACTCTATAGTTCCCAAGTCATAATCAAAGTCTTGTTCTGTTTTAACTCTTAGAAGAGTTTCCATATGAAGTTTGAGTCTTTCTGATTCATCATTAAGTGGCATTACATTTTCTCTGAATCCTCCAGCGATGAGATTGCCCATAGTATCTAAGAATCCTGCAAATCTAATTTCTGTTTCTTGTAATAATAAATCACATTTTCTATGATATAATTTGTATTCTAGTAGATTTACTGATTTGTACATGTGTAGAATAGTATACGCTTGAAAAGGAATTAAATGTATTGGATACTTTAAACAAAAATTTATGATTATAATATATTCATAGAAGTTTTTCAAGAAAATAATGAATTAGGAAACGAGGTTACTGGAAAACATGTTTGAATTTTAGATGCTTCCATCTTTTTTCGTGTTTACCTTTTTTCTATCTATCTCCTCAAAGTTTTCTCTTTGAATTTCGACAGGTCTGATAGTTCCTCGTCAGTGTATACATGCTGAAATTAGATTTAAGTATTTCTTGGAATAATCCTAATATTTGTTTATAATTTTATGCTAAATTACTACAAATGTAAATAATATGATTGATCTAGTTTATCATCCAATTTAACATAAAATCAATGAAGATTGAAGTTAGCACCGCAATATCCTATTGTCGTGTTATATGTCTATGCATACAGCAAGACAGCGTAAAGGACAATTCCAAAAGCTTCACTCTTCTAAATTTCTACGAAAGTTTTGATAATTTGTAGAATTATGAAAAATTGAGAACCAATTTACCGCTTAATGGTAATCAATGGTAACAAATATGATCTAAGGTTATTAATCATAATGATATGTAGAAAATGAAAGCTCAACATTGTGAAATTATTTTTTTAGAATTCATGTATTAGCTTTCTAAATTAAAAATGGAGACAAAAATGAATCAAGAAACAACTAAAAAAAATGTTTTTGCATCAATGGCTGAAAGTTTTGACAAGATTCACAGTAGTATTGAACATTCAACTCCTGTATACCTACAATCCCTAAGTAATCTTCAACAAGAATATCTTGCTGCATGGAAAAACATGATGTGCTCTAATATCACACTACAACAGGAATATGCAGAAAAAATTGGATTAAGCACAAAGCCAATGGAGGAAACAACACAGATAATTCAAAAAATGACTGAAGAAATGTTAAAGGGATTCAAAATACAAAGTGAATTCATACAAACATGGTTAGATACATCAAAACAGAACATATATAGAATCAATGAGAATTCCACGACATTTACTGAGGTTAATAAAAAATTTATTAATTCTTTGACAAGCGTGTATGATTTTAAGAAATAATGGCTCTAGTTTGTTATCATGGAGAAATTCCACATAAAATTAATCAGGAAAGAGCAAACAGTATTCTTAAGACCGTATTAGACCTGAATCGACGAAAGATAATTTTTTGCATAAAAAATGAACCAAAGACAATATCCCAAATATCTGAAGAGACAGGATTGTCAATTAGTAGTGTATACAGAAAGATACGTAAATTAGACGAGAAAAAATTACTTTTTTTATCAGGTAACATAAATTTGCATAAAAAAAGAGAGTTCAGATACAAAAGTAAGATTCGTAAAGTTGTGGTAGTTTTTGACAAAAATAGTATTGATGTTAAAATTTATTCTAATTGAGAGACGAATCAGAATCCCCTGATTAATACTAAGATTTTTTCTCATTAATTTTGAGATTAAATTATCGCCTGGAGCAGCCACATTCTACATAAACTACTTTGAATTCTCCATCTGTTTTGATATTATGTGACATTGGTCTACGACATTGTTGACATTCTTCAAATCCATGATATTCTTCAACTTGAATCAGCTTATGTGCCCATGATTTTGTTTCTTCGTTCCAATATACTGAGTTGATTTCAGTTGGATCATCCATGTGTGTTTTTAGAAAAAAATGAACTTAAGCGTATTGGAAAACAAAAAATTCAGCATGCAAAATATGCTGAATCAACTTTTCATTAGGAGGATCAAGTTAATTTACAGGTTTAGGATTTCATCAAGTCTAGAGAAATGAGTAAAAAAAATCTAAAAATAATGTGTTTTGTATGATGACCCAGAAGACAAGTTCCCACCAAATTATGCAAGAACAGATATTCCAAAGATTACAAGTTATCCTGGTGGTCAAAGTACACCTACTCCAAAAAAAATTAATTTTAACCCAGGAGAACTTTTAGGATGTGTTTCAGGAGAATTGGGATTACGAAAATTCTTAGAAGAGCGTGGACACACTTATGTTGTAACATCTGACAAAGATGGACCAAATTCAGCATTTGAAAAAGAGTTAGTAGATGCAGACATTGTAATATCACAGCCTTTCTGGCCAGCTTATCTTACTGCTAAAAGAATTGCAAAGGCACCAAAACTAAAGATGGCAATCACAGCAGGAATTGGATCCGACCATGTAGACTTACAAGCAGCAATGGATAATGACATTACAGTAACTGAGGTAACGTATTCCAATAGCATTAGTGTATCAGAATATGTTGTAATGATGATCCTAGGATTGGTAAGAAACTACATCCCATCATACAACTGGGTAATCAAAAATGGATGGAACATTGCTGATTGTGTATCAAGGCCATATGATATAGAGGGAATGAATGTTGGAACAGTAGCTGCGGGAAGAATAGGATTGGCCGTACTAAAGAGAATGAAGCCATTTGATGTCAAGCTTCATTATTTTGATAAGCATAGATTACCTGAAGAAACTGAGAAAGAACTTGGATTAACATTTCACCAAAGCGTAGAGAAGATGGTAAAGATATGTGATGTAATTACAATTAATGCACCGCTTCATCCAGAGACTGAAAATCTATTTGATGAAGAATTGATTAGCAAGATGAAACATGGAGCATATTTAGTAAATACTGCTCGTGGGAAGATTTGTAACAGAAAGGCTGTGGCAAAAGCACTAGAGACAGGACAATTAGCAGGGTATGCAGGAGACGTTTGGTTTCCACAGCCACCACCAAAAGATCATCCGTGGAGAACAATGCCAAATCATGGTATGACCCCTCACACTTCTGGAACATCACTTTCTGCTCAGACAAGATATGCATCAGGAGTTAGGGAGATTTTGGAGTGTTGGCTTGATGACAAACCAATACGGGATGAATATCTAATTGTAAAGGATGGAAGTTTGGCAGGAGTTGGAGCGCATTCCTACAGCAAAGGTAACGCAACTGGTGGCTCTGATGAAGCTGTTAGATTCAAAGAAAATTAAGATCGGAATACTTGAATTTTAACAAATTAGAAATAAAGAGTTTAAAATTACACTGAAATAATAAATTTACAAGATGCACATGTTTAATCATATTCCAATTAATTTTCAACAAGCAGAATTAATTGAAAAAGATGATTCGCATTACTATCAAACACCAGATGGGGATATTTTTCCATCAATTACAACAATACTACACAAAACAATGTCTGTTGAAAAACAACAAAGCCTACAAAATTGGAAAGAGCAAGAGATAGCTGCTCAATATATTACAGAAGAATCCTCAATAATCGGTACTCAAACTCATAAATTAATTGAAAACCACCTAAATGAAATAGCACAAACTGACGAGGTCAGACTATTGTCAGTTGCTCATTTTAATAATCTAATTCCATTTTTACAAAAAATCAATGACATTCATGGGATTGAATTAAGACTATATAGCAAAAAAATGAAACTGGCAGGAATGTCTGATTGTATTGCCAAATACAATGGAGAATTATCAATAATAGACTATAAAACAAAACGAAGTAATCAACAAGAAGAATGGATGACTGACCATTTTATTCAAGGTACTGCATATTCAGAAATGTTCAAAGAACTAACAGGGATTGAAGTAAAACAAGTTGTAATTTTAGTAAGCAGTGAGAAAAATACGAGAATGGAATTTATAAAAAGAACGGACGATTACAAGGATTTACTGACTCAACGTCTTAATCAGTTCTATAAAATTATAGAGTAAAATAAAAAATATTTTTCTTTAAATGCGATAAAGTAGTATCAATGGTGATTCAATGAGTGAAACCTGGAGAGAGAGACTAAGTCGAAGGAGATTAGAAATAGGAATTCAAGGGCCAGAGTATGATTATATTCAAAGCTATATCGAGTTTTATTGTTCTGAGGCAGACCGCAGATGCAAGGAAATTGATATGAGTAAAACAGTAGATGAAGTCATTGATTCTATGAAAAATGAAGATTTTGATAGATTTACAAGGTCAGTAATTGACTCTATACACAAAAAACAAGGATATGATGGACAGGCTCCTGCTCAGATGGCTTGATTAGATTAAGAAATAATTATTGAAATAATCCGACACAGATTATCCAAATTAAAATCCAACAGCTATAGATATTTTTTGCTTGAATTCTTTGTTTTTAGTATAATTGGAAAATTTTTTTTAGAATCTAAATTATTTAATAATCTGGAATACTCTTTCATAATCTCATTTGATATTTTTTTCTCAGTCTTGTTCATTTAGTAAAAAATATCATAAATTCCAGTTAAAGATTACTACTCTTTTCATAGTTTTAGATTTTTAAAATTTTTAAATTATAAAAAGTTCTATCAAAATTGATTTAATGACAGATGAGCCAAAAAAAAGAACTGCAGAAGACAAAGCTAAAAAGATGTTAAATGAAGAAAAGACGATCATAGATTTAGAACTGGCAGTAAAAAAAGAAAAATTCAGAAAAACCACTACGAATGAAAGAAAATGTATAGAATGTGGAGAAAAAGGATTTCAGGAATATGAAGGTAAATTCCGTTGTGAGAAACATCACTCAGAAATAAAAAGAAAAGCCAATATTGAATTTGAAAAAAGAGAAAAACTCAAAAAGTGTGGAATGATCATTGTTGCAATAATTGGCGTAATAGTAGGAACAGTAGTAATTTATCAATTCGTCTCAAATTTATAATAAAAAAAGCCTCGTTGAAACATACGCAAACCAGTCACAACGGGTCACACACGAATTAGGACGTTCGTACAATAACTAAGTGAATTTGAAACATAAGAAGAGTGAATTTTTCTAATTTTCTTTAGACCATTTTGGCCAACCATCGTATTTGGAATAAATTGTTTTTTCAAATATCAAAATAACATAATCATGTATAGAAATATGAAACAAGTTAACAATACAATAGACACATTGTTTATTTTCTTCTAAATACTGAAAGTGGTTCGTCTAGTATGATAAAATCACGACTTTGTAATACTGTATCCATTTTTTCTTCATCTAATTTAAGAATGTTATAACAACACAAAATGACAGATTCATCTATAACTTTTTTGTCAAGAGTGTTTCCAAGCTTTTGATGTTCTTCAAAGAAACCTGCCTCTGAGAACCATACTGTGTCCTCACAAGCTATTCTAGGAAAAGCCTGAGGATATGCGTTATCAAGAACATCTACTAAAAATTCACTTATCTTATTTGTCAATAGTATTTGATTTTCAGATAATTCATTGTATGAGATTGATTTATCACATTTGTATTTGAATGTGTCATGTGTAAAACATGCAGTGAATATATCATTTTTAGATTTATTAAAAAATTCAGTAACAATTGTGTCACGTATATGTTCATTTTCAAATAATAAAATAGTGTGACCTTATCCTTTAGTTTATTAATAAATTCAAAAACTTCCTGTTCAGAATAAGCAATACATTCAAAATTTAGAGAAAATAATTTAGCAGTAATAATTTGATGTACATAATTTTTATCTTTGTTAATAGAATCGTGCAGGTCATTCATGGCACAATTAGTTGAACAATATTCACTAGCTCTATTTCTAAATTCTTTGTTGCAGTTTTTACAAATTTTTGATTTGCTCGTTAGATGAAATAAATCACATATCATAGTTATACTTTTACAAAATTATGGCATTAGATCTATTCTCATATAATTCGGTATAGATATCCAGTCATTGCAATGAATAATGAACATCACAAAATAACACTATTCCATGAGGTAATGTCTTGGCAGTTATACTATGGCCATCTTCTAATCCTTTGCCACAAACATAGCATTCAACTTTAGAGACAGATGATGTAGTATACTGTGATTTTCTTAGAATCTGCATAATTGCTTGATTTGCCCCCTGCATGGTGATTATACTATGAACTCATCCTAAAACAGATCATTTTGTAAACATTTGATGATAATACAGATCTAACAATGACATCTTCAAATCTTTTACATGATTCATAAAGAAATGTCAGATCTTCAATGGAGTACTATTGCACCA
>JACERO010000049.1 GCA_013911135.1 Candidatus Nitrosopumilus sp.
GGTATCAAATGAGTTGTGATTCACATTTGATAAAATGATACACTATCATCAAGCTTTTTCTATCGGAATAATTTGATTGAATAATTGATAGTTTCTGATCTAATTTGAGTTACTTTCCCATCTACTGAATAACAATAATGTCTGACCGCCTGGGGTAAAACCACTTTTCAGGACATCTTTCGCGAGAACAGTTTTGAGGCGTGTCAGACACTGATTCTATTTAATCATGTTTCTTTTGTTTAAAAGGTGCAATTCTAAAATCATTGTACCGTATAGTACGGTATCGATCGATAAAAAGGGAGCTATGATATGTTGTTATCATTTGTGAGAAAAACATCATAAAATATACATAAAACAATTTTTTTGTGAATTTTATACACATCTTTAAAATGGTTACATGTTGTAACAATTTTTTTAGATATGGTCCAAACAATTACCTTATTTTTGATTCTTCAAAAATTCTCTTTATCTTAGAACCGCATACAGGGCATTGTTCCTTGTCATGAATTATGCTACATCCAGCACAACAAAACTCTAGTTTTTTTGTATCTATGTGAGATATTTTCTCTGAGAGTCTGTCTATCTGTTTTTGCATATCATTCATCATCTCTTGTTGTCTTTGGGCAAATATCTCATCTCTCTTCTTTGCAGCAGATTCCAGTACAAACTTGTCTTTTATCTCATTTATCTCCTGGATTTTTTGGTTTAGTTCTGCCTTTAGTTCATCTGAATCATCAGTTCCATTAACTACTGATGTGAATTTTGTGAATATGTTGATCATCCTTGCACATTTTGCATACTCTTTTCTGAATGATTCTAGAAACAATAGCTGATCCTTATCGTAAGAGTCTTCAGGCATATGGCCAATGAATAACTGTCTCATGTCACGATCTATTTTACATTTTTTCATGACAGATTTCAACAAGTCTCTCAACTCGTGGCTTGTGATTTCATTTTTTGTAATTAGATGTGTTTTGTATTTAGTCTGGTTTTTTGCTCTGTTAGCAAGTTTTGGTAACAGATCAGAAACCCATCTATCTGTAACAGGTTTGCCTCTAGTGTTAAGAAGCATTGCTTCACCTGATTTCATCTTAGTACCAGTTTTTTCAAATCTCCAATCCAATGCATTTTGTAATGATTCTATTGCATCACGTTCAAGGCCACAAACATGTGGGATTTTTGTCTTGATTCTTGTCAGGTTAAACACTATTGGACACAAATTCAAATCCCATTTGTGATATTCTTCTGTACCAAAAAATTTTACAAGGTGTGGCCATGCTTCAAAGTTAAATCTATCACTAAAGGTAGAATTGTCTGTACCTGAATGAAATTTTGTAAGCACTGTAGCCTCTTCAACTACTGATGGTTTTCCTTTTCTTAACAATTCTGCAAGATCAGACAAACTTAGTCGGAACAAAACTGTCACTTTTGGTTCCATCCGCAAGTGTTACTGAATCATCCCTGTCCACATTTTCATTAAAGGAGAATTTGATTTCAGAGTCATTGAGTTTAAAATATGCACTGATTGAACATTTGATGTTGTTCATGTATTTTGCAGACTTTTTTTTGTGAATGTCATCCATGAGATACATTTTGATCATCTGTGCAAACTCTGGCCCTTGGTTGGCAGAATTCTGATACAAGTCAAGTAAAGAATCCACAGTATCAAGAACGATTGTATTTGACACAATTTTTTGCAGATCCACGCCTACAGGAATTATCTGTTTTACAGTGATGGGTTTGTCATGAAGCCAGTTGCTAAAATGCCACAACAGAAGAGAGTAGGAGCGTCTTGATCCACCACCTGTATGCTTTGTTTTTGCAGAGTCATTTCAATAATTTGTAACATTAAGTTGCTTGCGCATATATTTTATGTTGGAATTTTACAAAACTCTTCAAAGGTAATTGGTTCTACTTGAATCTCTTCTAAAATTTTTATGGATTTGCCAGTATTTACCACATGCTTGAAAACATTTCTAGTATTTTCAATATTGCCATTTCTACTGATAGTCAGATTATATTTTTTGATAAGTTCTGCTAGGACATATTCTATGTTAGGCTCCAACAGTTTCAAAACGAATCTTATCTGTTTTCTGATATGAATTCCGTAATCTTTATCAGGATCAAACTTTGAGGTAAGCTGGATTATCTTGCCTTTCAATAACTAGAAATATCCAACGTGTAAGATAAAGTTACCCAAAACTAGGGTGTCAGTCTATCAACATCTCTTGGATAAAATGTTACATCTCGTATATTTTCAGTACCAGTAAGTGCCATAATCAACCTCTCAAGACCAATTCCACAACCAGCATGAGGTGGAACACCATAATCAAATGCACCAAGATGATACTCAAATGCATCAGTTTTCATTCCTTTATTCTTCATTCTCTCAGCTAACTCATCTCGTTTTTCGATTCTTGTACTACCAGAAGACAATTCTAAATCACCATACATCAAATCAAAGGATTCAGAAATTTTTGGATTTGATTTGCTATCCTTTACGTAAAATGGTTTTGGACCCAGAGGCCAATCTGTAATAAAATAAAATCCATCAAGGCCTATTTTTTTGAGATTAGATGGATACAAGTCATCACCCCATTCAGTTTTTGCTCCTGCCTTTTGTATTTTATCTACTAATTCATCATAAGAGTATCGTGGAATAGTTTCAGGCATTGCAGGGATTATAAATTCGGCATCAGGATTATCTTTTACATAGTCATTAACAGTTTTGATTGAAATTTTTATGAGTTGCTCTATTCGATTCATTACATCATTGTAATCAACAAATGCCTCTTCCAAATCAATAGAGATGGCTTCTGCCAAATGTCTATTAGTTCTTGATGATTCTGCTCTAAAAATTGGAGCAATTTCAAAGACTTTTTCAAAACTCATTGTTAGTTGTTCTTTGTACAATTGCGGACTTTGAGCCAAGAAAGCTTCTTTGTTATAATAAAAGATTGCAAATAGTGCAGCCCCGCCTTCAGTAGCTGTTGCAATCATTTTTGGAGTATTAATTTCAATAAAATTTTGATCATTGAAGTAATCTCTAATTGATTTTAAAACAAGACTCCTAGCTTTGAAAATGTGTTGAAGTACATTACGTCTAAGATCAATTGGTCTTACTTCAAGTCGTGTATCAATATTTTTGACAGTTTTTGCAGTTGGCTCAAAAGGAGGAATTTTTTCAACTTCTGAAAAGACTCGGAGTTCTGTTGGAATTATTTCAAACCCACTAGGTGCCTTTTCTGATGATTTTACTTTTCCCGTAATGGCAATTGAAGAATGTGCTTTTAGTGAAGATATTTTTTCACGAATATCATCAGGGCAATCTCCCTTTTTTGCAACAACTGAGATATTACCATTTTTGTCATGAATTGTAGCAAAACTAATGTTACCATGCCCCCTTATTGTCAAAACCCAACCCATAATGGTCACTTGAGTTCCATCCATTGAAGGGGTAATTCCATCAGAATAGTGAGATCTACGTAAATTTCCTAATTCAGTTTCTATCATAATTTACTTTATTCCATTTGTATGGTGTAATTAATTTTTCACTATCTAGATTTACATTAAATTACTGGAATTTTTCACAGATACCATGACTCTTACTGATAAAGAAAAGATGATAGCAATAATCTCAAATGGAATTGCAGTTTTTTCATTATTACAGGAAAGGAGTGAACTTCCAGAAAATACAACAATGTATGATTTTGTGCTAAAGGTAGTTCCCAAAGATATCAAATCTGAATTAAGCATAGAGTTGATAGATGAGGTATTTCAATACGTCACATCCGCACATAGTTCATAAAGTACAAAGAGATAGAAAAAACACAAATGGCGGCAATTGCTACACTTGGTTCTCACTGTGCACTTCAAGTTCTTAAAGGTGCAAAAGATGAAGGTCTAAAAACTATTCTTGTCTGTGAAAAAAAACGTGAAAAACTATATCGTAGATTTCCATTTATTGATGAATTGATTTTAGTAGATTCATTCAAAGAAATTCTAGACCAAAAACGTCAATCAATTCTAGAAGAAAATAATGCTGTTTTAATTCCACACGGTACATTGATTGCACAAATGAGTTCTGAAGAGATTGAATCAATCAAAACTCCTGTCTTTGGAAACAAATGGATTCTAAGATGGGAATCAGATAGAGAGATGAAAGAAAAACTCATGAAAGATGCAAATCTTCCCATGCCAACATCAGTATCAGAACCTAAAGACATCAACAAACTGGTAATTGTAAAAAGACAGGGAGCAGCCGGTGGGAAAGGGTACTTTATGGCAGCAAACGAAGAGGATTACAATACAAAAAGAAATCAATTGATTACAGATGGAATTATTTCAAAAGACGAAACACTTTACATTCAAGAATATGCAGCAGGTGTTTTAGCATATTTGCAATTCTTTTACTCTCCACTAAAAGAAGAGTTAGAATTCTTTGGAGTTGATCAAAGACACGAGTCAGACATTGAAGGTTTAGCTAGAATTCCATCAGAACAGCAATTAAAATCCAACAAGGTTCCATCATTTAATGTGATTGGAAATAGTCCTCTAGTTTTAAGAGAATCACTTTTAGATGAAGTGTATAATATGGGAGAAAACTTTGTTGATGCTTCAAAAAAACTAGTGTCACCAGGTATGAATGGACCATTTTGTATTGAAGGAGTTTATGATGAGAATGCAAAATTCAAATCATTTGAATTTTCAGCAAGAATTGTTGCAGGGACAAATATCTACATGGATGGTTCTCCATACTACTCACTGTTGTTTAATGAGCCTATGAGTATGGGTAAAAGAATGGCAAGAGAGATAAAAACAGCCACAGAAACAAATCAACTAGATAAAGTCACAACATAAAATCAAAACTGAATATCTATTTTGCAGTAACTTCCATTCCATGTTGAGATTTAATAATATACTTGTCTCGAATCTTTACACTAAACCAATCAATTATCAAAACAGTAACCAACACCACTAACATGAAAACTACAACTTTTCCATACTCAAAGAAGGTGATATAGTTGATAATGTAAAAACCAATTCCACCTGCACCAACTAATCCAAGTATGCTAGATTGACGTATATTATAATCAAACATGTAAAGCAATTGGCTAAGAAGATGAGAAGCAGATTCAGGAATCACAACATACCGAATTAATTGCCATTTTGAAACACCAATAGAGCCAACTGCATCCATAGGATCAGAATCAATTGTTTCAATTACTTCATACTGTAATTTTGCAACAAATCCAATTGTATACATAATAATTGCCAAAACTCCTGCAAAAGGACCAGATCCAACCATAATCACAAATAAGATTGCCCACAAAATTGATGGGAATGTACGAATAGCTGCCAATAATGCTCGAACTGGAGCATAAACGTATTTGCTGTTAAGATTTCTTGCAGAAAGCAAACTTAGTGGTAATGCAATTACAAAACCAATTATTGTTCCAATAAATGCCATCTGAATGGTTTCAAGCATTGCCCAAAGTGCAGTTGGAATATATTTTGGTTCTACCAAAAGCATTTCTTCAACAACAATTGCAAGATTTGGTAATCCCTCAGCAAACTCAATAGGATTGGCATCAACATTATACGATGCAACTACCAAAAGTGCAATGATAATTCCGATTATGATATTATTGTTTGGAGTTAACATCATACATCTCCATAATCTCTTCAGTACTCATATCACCTGTTTGAAAATCAACAATAGTTTCACCTTCAACTCCAATCTCTAGAATTTTTTGTCCTTTTGTAATAACTGCAACTCGATTTGCGTATTCTAATGCTAATTGCATATCATGATGAACCATAATTGCAGTTAGATTCATTCGTTTTTGAGCATCTGCAATTAAATTCATAATATCATGTGCAGTTACATTATCTAATTCTGAAACAACTTCATCTGCTAATAATATTGTAGGTTTTTGCATTAATGCTCTAGCAATAGCAACTCTTCTCTTTTCACCTCCACTGAGCAGGTAGGCTTTTCTATTTTCTTTTCCAGTTAACCCAACTAATTTTAGAATTCTTTTAGCTTCCTGAATCTCATGTTCTGGAAATTTTTTAAACAACGATTGAATTTTAGTTAATCTAGGTAATGCACCAAGAAGAGTATTCTCAAGAACTGTGATATTTTTTACTAATCCAAGGTTTTGAGGAATATAACCAATAGTGTGCATCATCTTTTTGAATTTTTTGTTATTCATGTCAGGTGAAGTGTAATCAATTTTGATTGTACCTTTGCTTGGAATCATCATCCCATTCATTAATTTGAGTAAAGTGGATTTTCCAGAACCAGATTGGCCAATAATAGCATAGTTTGTTCCTCTATCGATTGACAAATTTATTCCCTCTAACGCAAAATTTTTAGAATCATAAGATGTCCATACATTGCTCATCTGGATAATTTTCTTTGTAGAAATTAATGAAAAAGAAGGGTTTTGGGTCATCTGAATTTGTTTCATTTACAGAATTCCAGTTTTTATTTGCTCTTGTTGTGTTTATCAAGAATCAACTGATCAAGTCCGGTCAAAGAATCAATGTAGGTTCCAAATTCACCTATATGCATAGTTGTAGTTGTTGGAACAAGTGCCTCAGCACCATACAAATCTGTTAAAATAGAATTGTTTTCATCATAATTGAGTTCAATGAGAGCACCTACAAGTGCATCTTTGGTAGATTCTGATATATCAGCACTTACCATAAACACATGTGATGGGACAGGCCCAATTGTTGTAACTGGACGTAATTTTACTTGATCTTCTAATTCAAGGTATTTTTGAGGAGCAATATCTGAACCAAATGCAACATCTACATTTCCATTAAGAAGTAATTGTAAGGCTGCCTTGTATCCTCCTGCAAAAGTATAACTTTCAAAGTTATTTACTAGTGCAGACTGTAAAGCAACAATATCGTCACCTTCAATTGTAATATGGCCATCAGCTACCAATGTTCCCATAGGTCTTACAAAACCTGATGAGCCAGTGATGCTAGTAAATGCCACTCTTTTTCCAACAGTATCTTCTAATGAATTAATGGAATCATTGTCAGCCAGAGTCCATACTGTTGCTTGATAGTTTACTTTTCCTGCAACAAGTTCTGCCAATATAGCTTCTGCACCTGTTCTTTGATGTGTTATCCATGCAGGTCCAGTATCCATAAATGCTGCATCAATATGACCAAATCTCATTCCTTCAATAATAGTTTCATATTTTGTTGGAACAACTATTTCAACATCAATACCCATTTCATTCTCAAGGAAATTTTCTAGTGCTTGAGCTTTTGAAGTTAATTCATCAGCTTTCTCAACTGGAATAAATCCAATAGTGATGGTATCCACATCAATTGATTCAGATGAAACATTAATGATTTTATTTTCAATTAGAAATTCAATTCCATCTAGAAAAGTTGCATCATCTACTGTTCCCTCAGCCCACCAACCAGCATTTGTTTTAATCCAATCAGGAACTAAACTTTGTGCTTGAGCATTCTGGGATAAAGGGATAGTTGCAACACCAATTGCTACAATTATAGCAACTAATGCCAGAGTTGTTTGTTGTTTCATTTCCTAAAAATCTTAGGATTAGCTAAGTTATTTAAACCGGATTTTCATTCCAAACATTCATTCTAACTATCTAGAATGAGAACTAGTCGTAATTTAGATTTCTATTAGTATTTTTTCTAGAGAGATGATCCCTCAAATGTCTCAAAAAGGAAAATAGTAGAAAAATTCTAAGGTTCTGATTTAGGATTTTCTGTGTTTGGATACAAATTCAAACTAGGCTCAGAATTCTCTAAAGTGATTTCAACCTTACCAATTCTGCTACGATACTGTTTAATTTTTTTGCCTTCAGATGAAATAACATACTTGTCAATCTCTATGAGTGCAAGTTCCTCTAGAGTAGACAATGTTTTGTAAACAGTAGAAAGTGAAATTTTTAATTCATCTGCAATTTGATTTGCATCTTTTGATTCATTTTTTATTGAAAACAATACAGCTCTAGTACATACATTACTAAGGGATTCAATAATTTTTTGAGTTATATCAAACTCTGATAATTGAATAATGTTTGGCTTTGACATTAAAATCACTCAATTAGGAACCAAAGTAAGAGTTGGCTCAGGCTTTCTAATGGAGATATCAGCTTTGCTAATTCTGCTACGATAAACTTTGTATTTTCTACCTTTATCAGATATCATCCATTTTTCAACTTTGATTAGTGTCAGTTCTTCCAAGTCTGATAATTTTTTATATACAGAACTAAGAGGAATTTTGAGTTTATCTGAAAGTTCTGCAGCTGTACTTCCTCTTCTGATTATAGAAAACAGAATTGCACGGGACTCAGAATCAGCTAGTGCTTCAATTATTTTTTGAGTTATGTCATATTTTTTTAATTGTGGTAATGTTAATCTCCGAGACATGTGAATATCAAAAATATTGCAGGATATTTAAACGAAATGTTTTGGTTCTTGTTCTATAGAGTTAGAACAACTAGTTATAAGATTGAGTGGTTTCTTTATGAGGACTAAGACGATTCCAAAAGAATCCTAAAATCACACCAACTGAAATCCAGAAAGAAGTAACTCCAAGGAAAGACATTATTCTAAACTCATTTACCAAATACATTGGGGCAGTAATTTCGTCTGGGTTTTCAGGCATTGCAAAGAAAACTATTGAGATAAAAACGCCATAGGTAATTAGTGCCAGATATTTTCTGTTGTTTGGGAATTTCTTTGATAATTTGTAAAAAGCAACTGCGCCAAATCCAGAAATTGCAATAAAAGAAAGATACAAAATTGATCTGAGCACCACAGTTTCAGGATCTCCCACAGTTGGCGGATTTGCAGGATATTTGAGAAATGGAATCACAAACAGGGTAAACCACATTATTCCAGCTAAAACAACTGCTTTTTTGATATCGTTATTTCCTAGTAATGAGTTTCTAGATAATGCAAATACTATTCCAAATAATGCACCAATTGATGTTCCTAAAATAGTCCCAGCCAGAATCTGGCCACTTTTTTGCCATACTCTATATCCTTCATATTCTACCCAAAATTCAGGGGTATCTTTTTCTTCACCTGATGCAAATAGATTTTGATTTTCAATTCCAATTGCCTGGTCAAGATAGGGTTCTACTAGTGCAAAATTCACAATACCATGAATAGTACCTGCAAATGCACCAGAGATTAAAACAATTATGAGAAAAACAAATGTTTTCATTATATTGAACTCCTAATGGCAGGGAAATCCTGCTGCATGTCTCATATCATGAGTTAATTCATGAATGTAAAGATCTTCAAATGCTTGTTCACCATAAACCACACTAAAGATATGTCCTTGATCAAACCCTACAAGAAACAATCCTGTTGCAAAAACTATTGCCAATACTACTATTGCTAGTTTTGAAACACCAGTCTTAGAGATATTAATTTGGCTTGATGTAGACATGAAAATTATGACTCTCTGAATATATTTAAGCTCTTGGATAGATATCGAATTTATAAAGAAAGTGGTAATTAATCTTGAAGAAACTGTTATTCCAAGATCTGATAGACTGATGTTTTTCATATATTTTTGCTAAGAATAATCTAAATTGAATAATCTAGGAACAGAATCAACCGACAGTAAATATGAAAACTAGATTGCAGAGATCATTCAAGAGGAATTAATTGATCTATATGGTCGAAATGGATACAAATCAATTATGCAAACAATGATGAGAATTTGTGGTAAAACAGAAAAAGAAATCATTACAAATTATGAATTATTTGCAGAATTAACTGAAGATGTTTTTGGCAGTTTGGTTCAAAAATTCTAGATTCTATCAAGTTAGAAATTGAGAAAATCAGAGTAGAAAAGACTCACCAAGAGAGAAAAGACACTCATCAAAAAGTATCAGAAATAATGAGTGTTACAAAATCAAATTTAATAAATCACTAAAAAATTATTAAAATGACAAATTTATTACTTGAAACATATTGCGTCATGATATGACAAAACTATACCTTTTGGTAATACCAATAGCAATAGGAATTATTACAGGAATGTTTTTAGCATTTTATCCAGAATCAGAAGACAATTCAAAATTATTAACTACTTCAAAATTAATTGAGAATGGTTCTCCAATAAGGGGTGACTCTAATGCGCCAATTACAATTCTAGAATGGGGAGATTACCAGTGTACATTTTGTTACAAATTTCATCAAAACACACTAGATACAATTGACAATGATTTTATCAAGACGGGTAAAGTGAAACTAGTTTTCAGAGACTTTACACTAAATGGTCCTGATTCTATACTAGCTGCTGAGGCATCATATTGTGCAGAGGATCAAGGAAAATACTGGCAGTATCATAATGAACTTTACAAAAATTGGGGAGGAGAAAAAACAGGGTGGATTACAAGAGAGTCATTAGATAGATTTGCAATTACAGTGGATTTGGATTTACTGGAATTCAATACATGTCTAGATGAGCATAAATATCAAGATAGAGTTGTTACACATTATGAATTTGGGCAAGAAATAGGAATTGATGCAACTCCTTCCTTTTTGGTCTTTAGTGATCAAAAAATTATCAAAATTAGAGGAAATCAACCATTAGAAGTATTTCTAAAAACATTTGACGAGTTATAATTTTGGGAAAACTGAAATTGAATCAATCAAAATTAATATTCGCATGATCAGGAGAAACCACAAATGAACAAGAGAATAAACATAGAAAAACAAGATTCAGTTAAACTCTATAAAATTAGAAAGACCTTAGAGGAGTTATCTCAAAAATCAGGTAGAGGAACTGAGCTTATTACGGTATACATTCCAAAGGGAAAACAACTTCATGAAATTATCAGTTCACTTCAACAAGAACAAGGAACAGCAGACAATATCAAATCAGATCTTACAAGATCACATGTAGTTGATTCATTAGGTAAAGTTGTTCAAAGACTAAAACTATACAAAAAAACACCAGAGAGAGGATTAGTAATGTTTTGTGGTGCACTGCCACCAGAAGAAGGAGGTCCTTTAGGAAGTGAAGTAGTTACAGTGTGGGAAGTAGACCCACCAAAAGATTTGAATCAGTATCTGTACAGATGTGATGATCATTTCCATGTAGATATTCTAAAAGATATGCTAAAAGATGACAATCTAATTGGGTTTTTAGCAATTGATGCAAAAGATGCAGGTTGGGGATTATTACATGGAGAAAAAATCGAGGTATTAGGTCAAACAGGTTCAGGAGTAGCAGGAAAACATAGACAAGGAGGGCAATCTGCAAAAAGATTTCAAAAACTCAGAGAAATGGAGTTAAGTTATTTCTATAACAGAGTAGCTCAAACTACAAGAGAATATTTTATCGACATATATCCAGTTAAAGGATTAATAATTTCAGGTCCAGGACCTACAAAAGAGGATTTTATCAATGGTAACTATCTAGAATACAGATTACAAAATAATATCATATCTACAATTGATGCATCATATTCAGGATCAGAGGGAATTAGAGAAGCATTTGCAAAGTCTTCAGATATTTTAGGAAATTTTAGACTAGTAGAAGAAAAGAAACTAGTTGAAGATTTGTTTAGAGAGATTAATGGAAATAGTGGAAAAGGTTCCTATGGTTCACAAGAAGTCATAGAATATCTAAAAAATAATGTTGTTAAAATTTTGATCATCACTGATGATACAAATTTGAATAGAGTAGAAGGAAAATGCAAACGATGTCAACATGTTCAAGAAGAAATTGTAGAGAGACCCCTAGTTATTCCAAAAAAGACAGAGTATACAAACAAGCCATGTCCAGGATGTAATGCAATGGAAGTAGAGGTTAACGAACAAGATATTGTAGATTATCTAGAATTGCTTGCAGCAAAAACAGTAACTCAACTAGAAGTTATTTCTGGTAGTGCTGAACATGGAAATATGCTTGCTAGTCTTGGAAAAGTTGGAGCAATTTTGAGATATAATCCAGGTCACGCTAAGTAAGAGAACTACGGATTTTTTTTGCGAGTTCTGAGAGTTCATCATCATTTGAGATTTGACGTTTTGTCCATACAGTGCCTTTGCTATTATATCTTGGAATGATATGGATGTGAACATGTGGAATAATCTGTTTAGCTGCTATGCCATTATTTTGACCAATACTAAAGGCATCGGCATTAGTTGCCTCTAAAATTGCCTTTGCTATCTTTGGAACAAGTGCAAAGACAGTTCCAACATCTTCAGGAGCCATATCAGTTATTTTTTCATGATGTTTTCTAGGAAGTACTAAACTATGACCAACATCAATTGGATACTTGTCTAAGAATGCGACATGAGAATCATCCTCATATAGAAAATGTGCATCTCTTTTTCCATCTAATATGTCACAAAAGAGGCAATTCATAAAGATCAGCAATTTATGATTTTATTTATTGTTTTTATCGAATAGTTAATTAGAGTAAATTTTAAAATCAGTTCATCTCATGGGACGAAAAGAAAGAAGAGAGCGTGAAGCAAAACGTGAAAATTACGCTACAAAACATTCTGCAGAAAAAAGAAAAGAGACGCTTATTGCAATTGCAGTAATTGCAGTAATTGCAGTAATTGTAGGATATGCAGTATTTTTGTTCCTCACTATGACTGAAACTGCACCTGGTGGACCAGAGAATGCAGGTGTAATGGGAAGTGAGCACGCACATATAGCACTTTTAGTAAAGATTTTTGGAGACACGTTTGATTTTGCTGATCCAGCTTTTCAAATCAAATCACCTTGGATTCACTTTGAAGGAAGAGACGGCTCTACAATTCACAAACATGCCACAGGAGTTACCTTAGGATATCTATTTGATAGATTAAGCATAGGTCTTGATGATCAGTGTTATGTATTCTCAGATGGAAAATCTTATTGTACAAGTGAAGATTACGTACTTAAATTATTCATCAACGGAGAACAAGTCTCAGATATTAGAGATTATGAAGGTATGGAAGGCGATAGAGTTTTGATTGTATATGGTGCTGAAACTCCTGAAGAAATAGAAGCATATTTGCTACAAATAGAAAACCAAGAATTAGTCAAATAAGAATATCAATAAAGTCTATAAGAAACTCATAGTTTTCATTAAAAAATTATTTTTGACAACATTAGATTAGGTAATACCCCGTCAGTTGGAACAAATAACAAAGAATATTTCTAAATCGCCCATTCCTAAGTTGTGCCTGATGTTGATCCGATCAAACTGGCAGATAGTGTGACGAAAAGTAGGGTCTATTTTCGA
>JACERO010000019.1 GCA_013911135.1 Candidatus Nitrosopumilus sp.
CAAATTGTTATTAGTTGATAGAGAGTTTTTTACAGCTGGAATAATTTCTGTGATAAAACAAAAACACTTGAAATTTCTAATGCCTGCAAAAAAGACTCCAAGAATTAAAGATGCCATTTTACAATATGTTAATGGAGATAGAAAATCAATTTCAAATTGTATGATACAATCCGCATCAGGGCATGTCGAGTCATTTACTCTAGTCATTTTACCAAACAAGAATGCAAGAAAAAAATCAAATCTTACAGACCAGTACATTACATTTGCAACAAATATTTCACCAAAAGAAATATCACACAACATACAATCCATTCCAACTGATTACAAGCAACGGTGGGGAATAGAGACAGGTTATGCCTGCATAGGAAGATTCAGACCAAAAACTATAGTTCAAACCAATCCATAAGGTTGCTATACTTTTACTATTCATTAATTTTGTACAATGCATGGATTATTACAAATTTGATAATATCTGAAGAATCGGATATACAAAATTACAAACCAATCATATCAATTGAAACTCTCAAATATTTCTTTGTGAAAATGATTGTGTATTATTTTAGAAATAACAAAAATAATTATTTCCTAGAATGTGTAATTTGATGTACTTTCCCATCTACTGGATACTGTTACATGTGATACAATTGATCTAAACGTATCCCCTTACATATTGCCATGGGATTTGGAGATTACAGATGATGGTGAAATCATTATAGCATGTGGTGAACAAGATTTTTTCTCTAGTTGGAGCTTAGAATGTCTTGGTGAAGGAGCTTCAATAGATGAATGTAAATTACAATCATTATCACATCCCCCCGAATGGACTGTTTCTGCAGAGCCTTGGGCAGTAGAAAGTAATTCTGAAAGTGGATTAATTGTAGCTGCAAATATGGATAATGTATCTACTTCTGGTAGTGAGCAAACTCGGGGCTCTGTTCTAGTTTGGGATTATGATACTAAAGACTTGATAGATGTTATTACTGATGGTGTGTATGCCCCCCACGAGAGGCTCTTGCACTAGATAATGGCGATATTGTCATATCTAATTTGGGAACACACAAAATATCTAACAAGCCACAATTATTGACTGGTACTCCTTTTGATTATTCAAAAGGTGTTGTTGGTGCCAATATAAGCATCCTAAAATCTGATGGTGAAATGATTGTAATACCTGGAACCGAAGGTACAATTCCTCCATGTGATGATGGTGAAGTACTAATAGATGACATTTGCATTGATGAACCAATTATAATTCTTGAGTGTCCTGAAGGCCAAGTACTAAAAGGTGACATTTGCATTGATGAACCAATTATAATTCTTGAGTGTCCTGAAGGCCAAGTACTAAAAGGTGACATTTGCATTGATGAACCAAATAACATTCTAGAAATAATAATCATCATCATCATTATTATTATCATCATAGTTGTGATAATCAGACGTCGATAGAACATATGAAAAAAGAATCATACTGATTCTGACTTTATTAAATTTAGTTTTGTAATAACTGCCTTATTTTTTGTACATTATTTGATTTTGAAATAACATCTAGACTAGTTAGAATCCCAGTTTACTCATTTGTCTCAGTCCTCGTTTTTTTAATCGTACAAAGACTGCGGGTTTTTTGTATTTTTTAATAATTATTGGTTCACCATACCCTGCAGATTTAACCACTTGAGCATCCATTACAATATTGCAATCATGAGAACATATGATCTCTATTTTCTCATCAGGAACTACAATTGATTCTAATCTGTATACTGGTGCTACTGGAGTAATTATCAAAACATCCAAACTTTCATGCAAAATTGGACCACCTAATGAAAATGAATGACCAGTAGATCCACTTGGAGTTGCAATAATCACTCCATCCATTTTTTGTTTTACAGTATCATTTTGAAATTTTATATCGATTTCTGCAGTTTTAGTCAAGTTTGTTCTACTAATGTAGATCTCATTTAGCGCTGGCGGAAATTCTTTTCCTCCACATGATGCAACAACTCTTACTCTTTTGTCTAAGAAAAATTTGCCTTTCAAAATTTGATCAATTGCACCATCAAATTCTTTAATTGTTATTTCTGATAAAATTCCTCTATTACCTCCTACGTTGATTGTTAGAATTGGTGTTTCATTCTTTAAATTTCTAAAAACTCGAAGAGTTGTTCCATCTCCGCCAAGAGTAACAACTAGGTCTAGTTTCACCTTTTTTAATTCCTCTAGTGTTTCAACTTTTTTTGCCCTCTTTACTTCAATTGGTGAAATTGTATAGACAGTAATTTTTTTTGCTAACAGTTTTTTTACAACATCTCTTCCAGCTTGTTCAGAGTCTTTTGAACCTACTTTACTTACTACTGCAACTTTATGAAGTTTCAAGCAGTTCTTCTGAATTCCTTTTACATAAAAATGATATTTTTATTGTGTTTGAAAAACAATTAAGTATGGAAACAAACTTACGTAAGTTATGAGTTACGCACACCCTGAAGTTTTAGTAGATACTGAATGGGTGTCAAATAATCCTCCTAGTGAAAATAGAAAACTAGTAGAAGTTGATTATGATTCAGTAAATGGATATCAAAAAGGTCACATTAATGCTGCCAGTCTTATCTGGTGGAAGCGTGACATTAATGATCCCATTACAAGAGATATCATTAGCAAAAAACAATTTGAAGCATTAATGTCAAAAAATGGAATTACTTCAGATACTGAAGTAGTTCTTTATGGTGACTTTAACAATTGGTTTGCAGCATTTGTTTTCTGGGTTTTCAAATACTATGGACATGAAAATCTCAAAATTATGAATGGTGGTAGAAAAAAATGGGAATTAGAAAACAGAGATTACACTACTGATGAACCACAAATGTCATCAACAACATACAATGCACAACCTCCAGATGAAGGATTACGTGCTTATCTGTTTGATGTTAGCAGAGCATTGGGAAGAGAAGATAGTGTAATGGTTGATGTAAGATCACCTGCTGAATTTACTGGTGAAATTACTGCTCCACCTGAATATCCGATGGAGCATGCACAAAGAGGCGGACATATTCCTGGTGCAAACAATATTCCATGGGCAACTGCAGTTAATGATGCTGATGGAACATTCAAAGCAGTTGAAGACCTAAAACAAAATTATGAACTAAAAAATGTTACTCCAGATAAAGATGTAATATGCTATTGTAGAATTGGAGAAAGATCATCACATAGTTGGTTTGTTTTAAAATATCTACTAGGTTATTCCAAAGTTCGAAACTATGATGGTTCTTGGACTGAATGGGGTAACATGATAGGAAATCCTGTGGAAAAATAAATTGCTTCTAGACCTTCCTATTCTAAAGAAAGGTTCTTTCTATTTTATCAAAGATGGTGATTCAGATCTTATCTTGGAAGACAACACAAAGCGTGGCCTTACTGTAAAAGAGACATCTGTTGATGAAAAACTAAACGTCAAAGCTGATAAGGGAATGATTCATGATATGGATGGAATTGGACATTGGGTTCCTATTAGATGGTATTTTTCAAAGGACTCTTTTGATTTATCACAGGTAATGGTACATGCTGAAGCCATGGAAAAAAAATACACTGAACTACGAGAACTCACGTGTCCAGATGATGATGACTGAAACATTTTTAACTTAATTTACACTAAAAAAGCTAGATGTCTTTACTCCTAAAAGATCGAGTTTGGTCAATGGAGGCCCCAACTGCAAAACGTGGTGTTTATCCATTACATGGATACAAAATTGGACTCTATAGACTACCAATAAAACTCGAAGATCTAGATGAAATCAAATCAATTCATGATGGACTCAAAAAGACATTTGAAATGGATATGTATGCTGACAGAATTTATGCAACATATCGTTGGCAAGAACAAAACATGAAAGATCCTGATGCAAAAGGATACAGAGAAGTTGAGTTATCTGTTACAGTTGAAATTGTAACTGGAGAAGTAGTTGATATTATTTATCAAATTTTTCCAATTGAAAAATTTGGTGATCCCAATTGGGTTCAAGATTATAGAAAGAAAGCAGACCATTTTGCAAAGATGGTGATTGATACTATTTTACGTAACACAATCTTGGCTGACAAGATGGTTTCTTACTATGTAAAAAAAGAAAAGATCTCTGAGGTTACTGCAATTCAAAAACTTGAAGAACTTACTCCTTTGGCAAAAATTGTTCTTGGTGCAAAACAAAAAGCCATTGAAGTAGCAGAAGAAGATGAGGGAGAAATTGAAATTCCAGATGGTGCAAAACCTGGTCCAATTGATGTTGAATACAAATCAAAAATGAAACAGTCTTCAGTATATGATGCGGCTGGATATTCTATCAAAACTTGGGGGCGAAAAGGCACAAACAATGGAATTATGGGAGTTTGGGGAGAATTCGTTTCAGTAGATTATGATATTTGTATTGCAGATGGTGGATGTATAGAAGCATGTCCTGTAGGTGTTTATGAGTGGTTTGACACTCCAGGAAATCCAGGATCAGACCAGAAACCGTTAATGTCAAAAGAACCTGATTGTATATTTTGTCTTGCATGTGAAGGCGTTTGTCCACCACAAGCAATCAAGATCTTTGAGGCAAAGTAATTACAATTTATTGCAAGTATAAATAGCGAATAGTGATTTTGAGAAATTAGGGATATGGTAACCAATCCTTTCACTCAGTTTGTTTTCGACCTGTTTATTATTGCAGCTATTATAATCACTATGTATACTTGCAATTTTTATTATCTTGCTTTTCTTTCTCGAAAAAGAAAAGATGTTTTGTCTACTGCTGATGTAGGAACTCCATCAGTCACAATTCAACTTCCAATATACAACGAAAAATATGTTGCAAAGAGACTCGTTGATGCCGTATGTAACATGGACTATCCCAATGAGAAAATGAAGATTATGGTGTTAGATGATTCTGATGATGAAACTGTTGCATTACTTGAAACTGTAGTTAACGATTACAAGAAACAAGGATTTCAAATTGAGCATATAAGACGTGGAACAAGAAAAGGGTACAAAGCAGGCGCATTGAAATATGCTATGCAGATAACAGATTCAGAACTAGTTGCAATATTTGATGCTGACTTTATTCCTCCTACGTGGTTTCTCAAACGGGCAATTCCTTACTTTTCAAAACCAAACATTGGTCTTATTCAGTGCCGTTGGGGACATGTAAATGAAAACTATTCTGTAATTACTCAAGCACAAGCACTCAGTCTTGACTTTCATTTTCTCATAGAACAAAAAGCCAAAAGTAATTCTCATCTATTCATGAATTTCAATGGCACTGCTGGAATTTGGAAACGTGATTGCATTGAAGATGCTGGAGGTTGGCATACTGTTACCCTAGTTGAAGATCTTGATCTTAGTTATAGAGCACAAATGAAAGGATGGAAATGTGTGTTTTTACCTGATATTGTAGTTGATGCAGAACTTCCTGCTCAGATGAATGCAGCTAAAAGACAACAATTCAGATGGGCAAAAGGTTCTATTCAATGTGCAATCAAACTACTTTTTGATATTGCTATTAAACGTAAAGTTGCAGTTGAAGCAAAGATTCAGGCATTCATACAACTTACTCGTCACATTGTTTACCCATTAATGCTTATACAATTTTTAGCACTACCCGTTTTGTTAGCGGGACAAGTTAATCTCTATGTGATTAGTTTTCTTCCTCTCATTACATTTGCAACATATCTTGCAATGGGACCTGGTGCATACATTATGATTATACAGAGTATGTATCACAAGTCATGGAAATCAAAAGCAAAGATACTGCCATACTTGTTAGTTTACAATGCTGGATTATCAGTAAATAATACTGTTGCAGTCTTTGATGCAGTACTTGGAAAGAAAAATGAATTTCTTAGAACTCCAAAATACGGAATCATAACAAAAGATGATGATTGGAAAGACAAAGCATACAATTTGCCTTTTTCACAAACCACTCTCTTGGAGATCTTTTTTGGCGTATATGGGATAATGGGAATCTTTATCTCAATATTTTCAAACAATCCTGTGTTTGTACCAATCATTGGATTGCAAACTGTTGGATTTTTTTATATTGCCTACATGAGTTTGTCTCATACGCGATTTAAAAGAAATAAATCAAGTGATAATCGTGTGATGACCAAGAACGAGAAAATGGCAAAAATTATTTACAAACTTTCCATGGCTGGAATAATTGGAATTATTGTTTTTGGAGGATTTATGGCAATCAATGGATACAACACTGACATTTATCCTCTTGATAGAATAAGAGGCCATTTTGATGGAATTATAGGTTCATCTGATCCTGTTGCAATCCGTGCCCATTTAGTAGCAATTCAAACAGATTTGAATATTGTTATGGAAAATCCAAATCTACTTGAGGCAACAAATGCAAATGGTGATGTCATCTCCAAAAATCCTGTTTGGATGTTTTCTACAGAATCTACAAATTTCCTTAGAATACAAAATGATGTAAACACCATGCTTACAGGTATTGAGAAAATCTCCACTGTTCCAAAGGATAGTTCTGCATATCATACAGGAATGATAGATATTAGTGATAGGGCATTACATTTGAGGATTAACATTATGGATGCAACTCCATACATGTATGTTAGTGCTCCAAATGTGTTGTATAGTGTAATTTGGGTTGTTGCAATCTTGGCAATCTTTGCTACATTAAAACGCAAGCAAGAACAACTCAAAGAAGTTGACGCTACAAGAATTTAAGAAATATTCAAATCATTTCTGATTTCATCTACTGCCCTAATTCCATAAATGTCTCTTATTTGCTGAATCCTTATTACTTCCTTAAACAAGTCTTTTCCAATTGCATTTGTCAGCATTGAATAGACATCACTGAATCGAACCTCCCACTTGTCTGCACAATCGAAAATTTTACTTACTGCCCACTGTCTCACTTCGTAGGGGAGTGGAATTTTTTCACCTGATTCTATTGAAATACTATCAAACAGATTAACAATATCTGCAGTTTGTGATGCCATCTTTTCAAGATCTTTTACATCTCCATACTTTGATTCTGCATTCATTCTGATGCTTGATTGATATTCTGAAAGCTTTAACAACGCCATCATCTCATTTGATGAATCACTTGATACTTTGTTTGTAACATTTTTGACTGATTGCATCTCTTCAAATAATTTTTCGGATTTTTTATGAAATTCTACGGTAGATGCATCTTGTCTTTTTACAATGTCTGAAACAGAAGCTACTTTTTCTTCAATTTTATTTATCTTATCTCCAAGTTCTTTGATGGATTCTAGGCTCAAACCCTCTACAGAATTTGTCTTTAATGCTATGGTGTCGAATTGTTGTTTGAGTCTATCAATTACACCTCCTAATGAATCGATTTTTGAGGCTTTGGATGATATGGCATCAATTGTAATCTTAATTGCTTCTAATTCTGCATTAAGATTGGATGTAAATGATGCACCTTCAACGATTTTTCCAAGTTCTTGTTTTAGACTTTCAATAATTTGATTTCCTGTTTCTAATTTCACAGTTTTTCCTGATATCTCCTCCACACTATTTTTTAGTTTACTCATTTCAGAACCAATTTCTAAAAATGAGTCTGCTTTTCCAGAAACTTTTCTGAGATCATCTCTTACCTCGTCAATTCTCTGAGCAATTTTGATAATCATTTCAGAATTATTTCTAATTGAATTTACACTATCTTCTATTTTTTGAGATAGTCCTTGAGATTTCGATGCATTTGAAATTTTGTTTATCTCTTTTTGCAATTTGGTAGTTTGGTCATTGATCTTGTTGACTAGATTAAATTGTGTTTTTACTTGATTTAATCCTGAGTATAGTTTTTGTGTGTCATCTTCTATAATGTTGATTTGTTTTGATTGTTTTTGAATATGTTCTAATGTTGATGTTAATGTGTCTATCATTCCTTTCATTGATACTAGGATCTTTTGGTTTTCACCAAAAATTTTTGACATTCCCTTAATCTCTTTTTGTAAGGCCTTGTTAGAATCTGAAACTAATGCTACTTTCTTTAATAATATGGATGGGCTTGCTCTCTTTTTGTAATTTTTTTTGTTCGTTTTATTGCTTTTTTCTTTGTAGTCTTGGTAGCCATATGAATTGAATTAAAAATTTAATGATAAAAAAGTTAGGTCTAAAATAAAAAATGTAAAGAGTTACTTGTTTACAACTCTTGGCTCATGAAGTAATTCATGAAAGGTCTTTTCCGTCAAACCATTCATTGTTTCAATAAACCCTCTTGTACAATATTCGCATTGAATCATATAGTACGGTATAGTACCGTACTATTAATACTCAGGTAATTACAACGTAACCCATGACGCAGTCAGATACCCCAGGTCATATCTCTACATTTGATTCAGCTGACCTAATCATCACTCTGCATTTTGATTATAATCCCTGAGCATAAAGAGGTTAAACCTTATGAAAACCTTGAGCCTGTTTTTAATTATTTGATATTTGTTTTATTTTATTTTCAAATTTTTAATGAGCGATCATTTTTAAACAAATTTGTTAAATGATAACATGCAAAACATTCTGCTTCAATTAGATTCAAATGGAATTCAAAGCACGCTTAACAACACTGTTACCAGTTTAATTGAACAGATTACCCCTGAACTTCCTCATACTAGTTTCATTACTGATTTAGCTTTTATCATGATAATTGGTGCTGTAGTTACACTAGCATTTTTTAAAATAAAACAACCTTTGATCATCGGTTATCTATTTGCAGGAATGTTGATTGGTCCTCTATCTCCATTATGGTCCTGGATTTTACCTGAAGGAGGTTCCACTGATGTTGTTTCAGGAAGTGTAGGAATTTTATCTGATATTGAGGCATTGAATCTTTTTGCTGAAATCGGTGTTATCTTACTTCTTTTTGTAATAGGTATTGAATTTCCATATTCAAAAATCAAAACAATTGGTCGTAAGGCAATTGGAATTGGAACTATAGGATTGTTTTCAACAATGGGTGTCATATTTTACACTGCTACCGTACTTGGATTGGCATTCATGGATGCATTGTTTATTTCTGCAGCATTATCAATATCAAGTACTGCAATTATTGTTAAAATTCTTGAGGATACAGGAAAAATCAAAAAAGAATCCTCTTTGCTTGTTCTAGGTATTTTAATTGTTGAAGATGTAATTGCAGTAATTCTGATTTCTTCGTTACAGTCTATTGCATTAGTTGGAACTGTATCAATAGAATCTATTATTGCAGTAGTGGCAGTTGCAATTGCTCTTATTGTTGGAACATTTACTATTGGAACTCGTTTAATCCCTCCACTAATTGATAGAGTTGCAGCCACTGAACACCGTGAAATTTTACTACTTAGCGTTCTTGGACTTTGTTTTGGATATTCCTTACTTGCAAATATTGTAGGATTATCTGTAGCAATTGGAGCATTTTTGGCAGGTGTGCTTGTTGCTGAATCAAAATCAGCCGAAGTCTCAAAACTTCTTTCAAGCCCGATTAAAGATATGTTTGTAGCAATATTCTTTATCTCAGTTGGTGCACTGATGGATGTCTCCCAGCTTGAAAATTATATTGGCATAGCTATTATTTTGATTGCAGTTTCTGTTGGCATGAAGTTTGGAGGAAATATGATTGGGAATATCATATTTAGACAAAAACGTGGAAAAGCGCTTCGTTCTGCATTTTCCTTAGCTGCACCTAGAGGTGAATTCTCAATTGTAATTGTAAAGGTTGGAGTAGACATGGGTGCAGTCAGTGCTTTCTTATTCCCCTTAGTTGGTATGATTTCTATAATAACTGCAATTATTACTCCCTTTTTGATAAAAGCTGGAGATAGGGTAATTCCTGTTGTGGAGAAAAAAGAAAATGTCTGATGAGTTGGAGAAATTATTAAATCAAGTCCATGATGGAATTACCACTTTTGATTTTGATGGTAATACCACTCCTTGTATTATAATTGAAGAGAAAAAATATGATGAAATGCTATCAAAAGTTGCTGGAACATCTTTGTCAATTAACACTGATCTAAATATTTTACAAGATGGTCTAGGAAATGTTTTTGTTGAAGTTGCTTTGATATTTTCAAGAGGAAATATTATTGAAAAATTTCTAGTCAATGCAAAAACTGATCTTGTGTTCTTTGAATCTCTTGCAAAAACATCAATGCTTGCGCTTTCTTCTCCACATTCTCAATATGGAAAAGAAAATGTGTTTATGATTCAATTACCTCGTCCCGAAAAGGCTCAAGATGCACTTGAAATTATTCGAAACGCATTGCTGCCAAAAAATCAAAAGTAAAGTGCAGTTACCGGGATTTGAACCCGGGTCACTAACTTGGCAAGCTAGAATATTAACCAAACTGTACTATAACTGCAACAATCCTAGAGGCTGATTTTGGATATTAAACTGTTTTTTAATCAACCTTTTTCATCATGTTTATTTAATAAAACAAATATTCTATTTCTATGAGAACAGCTACAATATATGAGGTGATTTCAATCACTCCAAAATCCAACATTAAACTCCCTGAAAAACTCCAACGGATATTATCTGACGAATCTGTTGGTAGCATATTTACAATTTCTGAAATTTTAAACAAATATAGTGCATCCATACTTTCAGGTTATAAAACAAAAGAAGTTGCCTACAACACTCTTATCAATTTGTTATCCATTGCAAAAAAAGAAAAATTGGTCAAAACCACTCGTAAAACCATCATTCCAAAATATTTTGAGAATCTTGAGACTATAGCGTATTGGCAGTCACAGTTACGAGGTTCTAGATTCAAGCACAGTGAAGGCAAATCCAGTACGCGAAAACAGTATTTGTATCATTTATGGATATTTAACAAACAGTTTAATCCCCGATGTTTGAGATTATATTTAACAAAATAAATTATTTTACGCCTAATTTTTACCTTCTCTTCAAATAATCAGACACAATTTTTTCCCTGCAACCAGTTTATCTGCCTTGCAGTAAAATTCAGATGTTTTGAATAATTCCATGTTATTTATGAATAATTTTGCTTCTTTGGCATCTTTTGGAATTATATTCTTGGATAATTTTTCAACAAATTCTTTTGCTTTCTTTTTACACTCTTCTTCATTTACAGTAATGCATGTTTTACCGTCTTTTTCTTCTTCTGATATTAGATTATCGATATTCTCTTCTTTTTTTGCCTCAGAATTGTTGTTATTCTCTACTGCCAAATGTATTTTTGTTTGTAGATAACACTATATGAATATATCAAAGTAATGATTTCATTTGATAAGGAATGGATATAAATTTCATGAAAAATAGATATTTTACCATGTCATTAATGCTTTGTTTGTTCTTATCTGTATTCACAGTTTACGCTTTACCCTTTACTTTTGTGTATGCAGAAGAGGAAGAAATTATCATTGCAAGTTGGAATCTTTTAACATTTGGTAAAACTAGTTTGCAAACTGATGAAAAGTTTAGAGTAATGGCTGCAATTCTTAATGGAAGTAATTATCCTGATGAAGTAGGTAAACAATATGATCTTATTTTTGTTCAAGAATTACTAAGTGATGGAGAAGCATTTGACAAATTATGTCAAGACTATCTTGGTTTAATGGATTATCAATGTAAAAAAACATTCCAGTGTTTGGTGATGGTACAAGAAGCGAATCTTATGGGGTAATTTACAAAGATGACATACAGGTACAAGTTGTGGATACTAACAACTCTACTGAAGCACATAATATTCCTCAAGGTATGGATTATGATAATGATCAAATGGTGCGACCTCCTATGGAGGCCAAAATAACCATTGGTGAATTTGAATTTTTTGTCTATAATAACCACATTAAACCATCTACTATTGCATCAAACTTTGAAACTCCAAAAGAAATAGAAAATTTAGAAACATGGATTAACAGATTTCACGAAGTATCTAATACCAACATCCTTGTTTTAGGAGATTTGAATGCAGATGGAGTAGCAATAAAACACGATAGTGAAAAATCATGTGGTCCACGTTACATGAAAGGTGGTTTTGATAATTATCCTAATTTATTTGGCAAATCTAATTGGACGCATGTTTTCTCGTTTAATGATATCACCAACTTTGCAGAAAATCCTTGCTCATATGATAAAATAATACCAAATAGTAAAATGAATGAATTTTTTGATGACCATGGAATAATTGGAGAATTTCCAGAATCTCTTGAAATAAGTAATCCTCCTGATGATAATGAGTTTGGCACTCCCTTCAAACTAGATGGTGAAAAACGAATCTCTGATCATAGACTCATCTGGGCAAAATTCAATATTCCATCAAGTACCGTGATATCTCCAGATTCTGACGAATTAACTGATGCATCATCTTTTGTTAGTCTCTTAATTCAGTAGATGGGAAAGTACATCAAATTACACATTCTAGGAAATAATTATTTTTGTTATTTCTAAAATAATACACAATCATTTTCACAAAGAAATATTTGAGAGTTTCAATTGATATGATTGGTTTGTAATTTTGTATATCCGATTCTTCAGATATTATCAAATTTGTAATAATCCATGCATTGTACAAAATTAATGAATAGTAAAAGTATAGCAACCTTATGGATTGGTTTGAACTATAGTTTTTGGTCTGAATCTTCCTATGCAGGCATAACCTGTCTCTATTCCCCACCGTTGCTTGTAATCAGTTGGAATGGATTGTATGTTGTGTGATATTTCTTTTGGTGAAATATTTGTTGCAAATGTAATGTACTGGTCTGTAAGATTTGATTTTTTTCTTGCATTCTTGTTTGGTAAAATGACTAGAGTAAATGACTCGACATGCCCTGATGCGGATTGTATCATACAATTTGAAATTGATTTTCTATCTCCATTAACATATTGTAAAATGGCATCTTTAATTCTTGGAGTCTTTTTTGCAGGCATTAGAAATTTCAAGTGTTTTTGTTTTATCACAGAAATTATTCCAGCTGTAAAAAACTCTCTATCAACTAATAACAATTTG
>JACERO010000056.1 GCA_013911135.1 Candidatus Nitrosopumilus sp.
ATTGATACATACCCAACAAAAATTTTGCAATTACTTGCAGAAGGCGGAATTCAATATGAAATTAGATATTATCCTAAACAGAACAGTACATTACTTAGAAAAATCAAAAAAGATGTAAAAAAACAGATTTCAGATGAAAACTCAATAGAATATTGGTCTAAAGTAAAATCATTATTTGCAGAACAGGAAGGTGGTGATTGGAAAGATTATGGATCTGGTTTTAGAGTTAAAAGAAAAGAATTAAACAGATTGCTTGATCTAGGCTCAGAGATCTTAAATTAAAGGAGTTATAAAATTTAGAATATGAAATTTATAAAAAATCTTTCTACAAGTGAATCTAAATACAAGTATGTGGGATTACCAAAAACAATCAGAGATGAATTTCCTGTAAAAGATGAAATTTTTAAACTAAAATTTAAAGGGAAAATCTACGACATGAAAGTAAATAACAAAGATTGCATTATGCTTACACAATTGTATGAAAAACATCAATTTGTAGAAGATGATGAAATAACCATTGTTGAAGACAAAAGAGATATTTTTGAATTCACTGTAAACTAACTCATCATCCTAACTGACCACTCTATCACCCAAATTTACCAGCAGTTGAGAAACCGCCTAGTTTTGACCAAAGTACAAACACCCAGAACCGAAACATATCATATTGTAAATTCTTTGCAAAGTATGGGATTAGTTACATCTGAAATGTCATATCCTACCAAGTATTCTGCATTAAGTATGAAACAAGCAATTGAGACTTTGGTCAAACAAGAACAAACAAGAATTGACAATATGGAAATCAAAAAAGCATCTCTCTCTGAGATGTGGAATCAAATTCTGTTTGTTGCAAAAGAAGAGTCGAAATATGAAAAAATGCAGTTGTTGCACGGGATTAGTCCAATTACAAATAAAATTAAAGAGATGATCAAGTCATGTACTAAAGAATTCAAAATATTTGGTAGTATAGAAGATGTAAATCGCTTTTACCATTCTGAAGTATTTGATTGGGTTGAGCAATCTACTACAGAATTAAAACTAATAATATCTCCATGCAATAAAAAACCTGAATTTTTATCTGAAATTGATCAGAAAAAAATTCGTACTCTTTTATCAAATGCAGAAAACAAGTGTTTTGTGATTAACGATAAAAAAGAGGTTCTCATCTTTATGCGCAATGCAACACATCCATCAAGACAAACTTTTGCTTGGTGGTCTGATTCTGAAACTCTTGTAGAAATGATGAGTTCATTATTTGACTTATCTTGGGGAAAAATAGAATAATTACATTAACTTCAATTAGTGAAAATCATATTTTAGAATAAATAAATTTTGGAGAAAAAAGAAAAAGAGCCTTACTCCTCAACATTTAGTTCATCAACTAAATCATCTAATTTATCAACAACTGAAATTGCTGGCCAAACATTGACTATGCCATCTTGAAATAATGGAATTCTAATTCCATTTTCCATATTTTGGATTTTTGCAGTAGACCAGTCAAGTGCAAAGTCTCCTGATTGACCATGAATTGGAGCATAATGTCCTCTCAAAATTATTCTAAAAGAGTCTCCACTGTCTAATGTTCCAGTTCCATGAAGTCTAAGTTTTCCATTTACTGCTTTGCCTTTCAAATCTAATGTTGCATGTCTATCTCCAACAGTAATTTCTGCTACAGATTTTACTTTCCATACACCATTATCTTGACGAGCAGCATTTCCAGTCATTAGTTCAATATTAGAAGTATATGCCTGACCTCCGATGATTGTCCATCCGTCAGTACCACCACTAAATTCAACTTCGGCGTGTCTATTTGATGATTGATCTGATACATCTAACAATGCATCAGTTCTAGCTGATGAAACATTATCAGGAACAAGACTAATGTTTGCATCTTCTGCAAATGCATTAGTTGTTCCTAGTGAACTAAAAACAAGTGCTGCCAATACAGGTATTGCAAATAGCAACGAATGTTTTTTGTTAATTTGCTTCATATATTGAAAAAAGGAAATTTTCTACTTAAATAACAAGCAGAATTCATCAGTAAGAATTCTCTGTGTCATTAAATGAAACGACAATTAAATTTCTAAAATATGCCTAAAATTCAAATTGAGTTTTCTTCTTAAAAGAGCTTAGTTTCCATTTCAATAATGCAATTTGGAGTTCGGTGTTTAATTTGTGCATTTCATTATCATATACGTTATCAGACTTTGAGGTCTGTGAAGTTAAACTCATTTCAGAAATACTAGGAACTAATGTAATGAAACAAGTTGTTTGTAATTAGAATTACAGAAATATAGAAATTCATGAGAATGTTTTATGTTTTTTCGCGTAGGGAAATAATTGAGCGTAAAATCAGAGCAGATATCCCTAAATTAGAAGTAAGAAATTCAGCTGCTCTGAAAAGAGGTTCTTTTCCACGGAATCCTTCATCATAAATCATTTCAATAGAACCCTTGTCAGTCTCAACAAAAGAGGTAATCAATGAATAATCTCCCAATTTTTCATCAGATCTTTCATTGTAAAGACGTAATTCAACTTTAGATATTCTAAAGCCGTCTTGAATAAAATCCCCAGAGGAGAGCAAAATTTCGACATTATCAGGTGTCCTATTTACTCGCTGTGGATCATGTAGATCAACGATAGTCATTTAGTATCAGTATATGTTATGCATACATAAGTAATGTTTGCTTGAAAGTTCAGAATATCACATCATATGTCAAAGAATTCCGGCGCAAGTATTAATTACAGCAAAAAGTTATTTTGAAAAAGTGGACCCACACAAATTTCATGGTAAAGATATTCCTCACATAAAATTAGATGAAAATATGACTATTGAGGATTTAGTTGATGTATTTGCAAGTTCAGGATATAATGGAAGAAAACTTGGAGAGGCAGCAAAACTTTATGCTAAAATGATCAAAGAAAATGCAACAATTTGTCTCACAGTAGCTGGTTCGATGACACCAGTTGGATTTGGAGGAATCATTAAAACATTAATCGAGCGAGGATTTGTAGATTGGATTATTACAACTGGGGCTAACATCTATCATGAAGATCATTTTGCATGGGGATTACCTGTCAAACAAGGAAGTTCTGTTGTTGATGATGGAAAATTGTATGAAAATGAGATTGTTAGGATCAGAGATGTATACATCAAGTTTTATGAAACATTGGAAGCAGAAGATCAAATTATTCAGAAAATGTTTGAATCAGACTTTCAAGATAAACCATTTACAACTGCAGAATTTTGTAATTTAATGGGAAAGAAGAGTAAAGAAAAATCAAAACATCCTGAAAAGAGTTTCATTACAGCTGCATATGAATATGATGTTCCAGTATACATTTCCACAATAAAGGATTCATCATTAGCATTAAATTTGGTAGTTCATAGACTAGAAAATAAGATATTCAGTCTAGATTTTGTTAGAGAGATTATCGAACAAGCAGCAATTCTTTATAATTCAAAAAAATCAGGAATTTTAGAATTAGGCGGAGGAGTACCAAAAAACACAGCTCAGCAAACAGCTCCTCTATTAGATCAGATTCTAAGAAGAGATGATGGAGGACAAGATTACGTTATTCAAATTACAGATGCGCGACCAGACACAGGAGGATTATCAGGTGCAACACTACAAGAAGGAAAAAGTTGGGGCAAAGTTCAACATTCAGATCAGGGGCTGATAACAGTTTATACTGATTCGACAATTGCATTTCCAATTCTTGCATTATATGTTCTAAGTAATCAGAAAACAAGAAAACCAAAACGACTTTACAAAAAATTAGGCAGGATGTATGATAAATTGAGTAACGACTATTTCAATAATCCAGCAGTTAACATAAGGAGACCAAAAAAGAAAAACTAAAACTTGTCATAGCGTGCACGTTCAAGGTCTCGATCCTCTTTAGATTCTTTTTTCCATTCTTTGTAGTGTTCTTTACAAAGAACTGTTTTTTTGCCTGTGGAATTCACTCGAAGTCCGGCACGTTCAACTTTAGCAGTATTTAGAGAACGAGCGCCATTTTGGTCACAGCCATCAACATTGCATTTTGCACCTTTTGATACAATTCCCATATAATCAAATGACCTAGATGTTATTTATATTTGAAAATAATTTGAGTTTTTTGAATTTTTAATAAAATGATAATTCAAAGGATGGTTCATCGTTTATAAGAGGAATATTTTTTTCTTAAGCTATGGGCAGAGCAAAAAAACCAACTACAGCAAAGAAAAACAAGCCATCAAGTACAAAGGATTCAAAAAAAGGAAAGAAAGACAAAGGTGAAGGCGGTCCAAGGAAAGCAGAGATCACAGTTATGGTAAATGAACAACAAGCAATGAAAATTATTCAAAACTCCAAAGTAGTCACAGTTCAAGATCTTGCAAGACAGACAGGCATTAAAATTTCTGCAGCAAATGCATTTCTAAAAGAATCTACCAATAAAGGAATTGTAAAACGTGTTGGCGGATATTCAGGACATCATTTGTATCAAGTAGTTTCTTCATAGATACAAAATACATCTCCAGATTTAACATCCTTTAATGCATCAATGTTATCACTTAATTTTCCTATAGGCGTCATAGTTTTGCCAGATGTTACATTATTGATAAAAAAACAAATACTTCCAGAAGATGGTAAAAATGCAACATCACCTTTCTTGAATTCAGATCGGGCTCTCTCAATTCCAGAATCAACTGCAGTTTCAAAATACAAAATACTTTTTCCTAAGAGATGAGCATGTCCCTCTAATGGCAAAGATCTCATTATAGTTCCAACAGTTCGAGGAGACAAATGGCGTTTAAGATCACATGAAATCTTTGCCTTTCCTCGAATTTCCAAAATTAATTGTTTTCGCGAGACTGAAGATGTGCTCAATTCGTACTTTAAAATGATTAGAATATATAACGTTTTAAGAAAATTTTGTTACTTGGCTAATACTGAAGAAACTAAATTGTTAGAATCTCCAGAAACTGAAGTTGTTAATGAAGAAAATGCAGGACTAACCAAGGCACTAGATACTTATCGTAAATTATTTGAGAAAAAAGGTGCAGACCCATTAACTGAAAAAGAACAAGAAAATCTTCAAAAAAGAATAGACGCAATTGAAGAAAGAGAAGTTGTTGAAAAGATAGTAGAACATGATCCAGTAGAGATTCCTTGTGAAAAAAATAAAATCACAATTGGGCCACCAACATTAACAAGATTTGAAAAGGCCAGAATTATGGGAGCAAGAGCATTGCAGTTGTCTTTAGGAGCACCACCATTCATTTCAATTTCAAAAAATGCAAGGATTTCACTGGATATTTCAATGGAAGAACTCGAACAAAGAGTGATCCCAATCACAATCAGAAGAGTGCTTCCAAATGGAGATTATCAGAACATTCCAATTGATTACTTTGCAAAATGAATCATTGATCGATAAAACTTAAAAGAACAAAAAATTGCTGATTGTTGAATAATGCTCATGGAAGAGAATGAACCATATGGTCAAGAGCAGACCAACAAGTCTGAGGATGCCATAATAACTATTGGAAACGACCCTGTAATGCAATCAGCCATTGATGTTTTATCTATACTGGGAAGCAAAAATCAAGTTATTCTTAAAGCAAATGGAAATTCAATTCCAAATGCGGTAGGAGTTGCAAATATCATTACAGAAAAAATGCTAAAAGGAAATTCCAAAGTTCAAAAAATTACCCTCGATACAGTGTCAGCTGCAGGTATTGGTAGGATGACATCAACTATCAAAATTATTTTAAATAAAATTTAGTAAACGCTTCCAGGACCTTTAAGAAGCATATTTTCACATTCTTTGCACACTTGTTCATCTATATCTGATTCTAGATTATGATGTATCTCACATATCAACAAACTAGATTTGATATAATTACAAAGACCAATAAATTTTGAAAGATTAGATGGAGTATAAGCCATATCTGATGAAAGACTATCACTTAGTTCATTGATCATAATTGCAACTTGTTTTTCTGCTAAAAGTTTTGCAATCAAAGAAGGATCACCTCTTGTTCCACGAATGTAATTACTAATTGCTGCTTGAGTAACTCCAAGCATTTTAGAAATTTCATCTTCTCTAATGTTATGATCTTCTGCAAGTTTTTTTGCAAGAATTGCTCGTAATGCAGGAATTAGAGTTTTAGATTCAATTTCAGCAGGGAGTAGCATTAATTCTCAATCACGCTATAAAGAATTTAAAGTTTACAATTATAGATAGAGTTAGTCATAGAAAGATCATTAGGCATATCTATTTTAATTTCAAAACTATACGTTTGATATTGGATAAAGTCTCCAAAAATCTTTATAGAATTTTAGAAGAATCGTGCAATGCCTGCAAATCAAATTTGATTTCATTATCGGGAGGATTAGATAGTTCAATCATTGCATATTTTCTAAAACAAAGAAAACCAAAGACTGTTGCAGTAATTACTGAAGATTTTGTTTCAACAGATCTGACTTATTGTCAAATGGTTTCAAAAGAAATGCAATTACCTTTATCAATTTACAACGTTAAGACCACTATAATTCTTGAAGCAATTGAAGACACAATTAAAATTTTAAAGAACTTCAACGATATTGAGATTCGCAATAATATTGTGATGTATCTAGCAATAAAATGGGCAAAAGAAAATGGTGAAAAATCCATCATCACAGGAGATGGATCTGATGAGTTATTTGCAGGATATAGTTTTTTAATAAACAAACCAGAAGATGAGTTAGAAAAAGAGATCAAAAGAATTTGCTCGATAATGCATTTCCCGACACAAAAAATTGGAAAAGCATTAGGAATAACCATTGAGTCACCTTTTCTAAATGATCTAGTTGTAAAACTAGCTAAAGAAATTCCAGCAAATTTGAAAGTAAAAAATGAGAAAGGAGAAAGGCATGGCAAATGGATTCTACGTAAAACATTTGAAGAATATATTCCACAACAGATTGTATGGAGAGATAAATCAGCAATGCAAGATGGATCAGGAACTGCCGGGCTTACAAATTTGTTTAATTCAGTAATCAAAGAAGAAAAATTCGTTGAAAAAAAACTAATCACTGAAAAAGAAGATGGAGTGATCATTAGAAGTAGTGAATCAATGTATTATTATGAAATTTTTAAGAAATTATTTGGATCACCTGTTGATAACCACGCAAAAAATACTTGCCCCTATTGTAAGCATGAAGTTAAAAATTCAAAATTTTGTAGAATGTGCGGAGCTTTTCCGATCTAAACATTATTTTTATATTTACGAGGTTTTTTGATAAAAATTCGTCTGCAGCCATTACAACAAAAATAGAATTTTTGTCCATTATGGTCATGAAGTAATGCTAAAGATTCATCAAGTTCAATTCCACAAACAGGATCTACTGGCATAAATTTTTATTATATGAATTATATTTATAGATTCAGATAGTTAGATTCTAGTATTATTTTATTCCGAGAGTTTTTTTGATTTTTTCTGTAATTATTTTGGTCATAATTGCTATATGCTCAATTTGAAATAGAATCTCTTGAGAATTGTGTACAGAAATAATTGATTCAATTTCATTTATCGACCCAAAAAATTCTGGTTTTCCAAAACATTTTTCACAGACAGCCCATTCAGAAGAAATACCCCAAGAGATAGTTGGTTTCTATTTTATTTTGTATATTGAAGTATGTCTATCATGACAATAGTTCATACAGTTAATTCTGGGGATTTGGATTTTACTCCAAGTGTAACATCAGATGTCATTTTTAAAATATGTTCTATATCTAAAGGAGTAAGCTCTGTATTGCCACAGTTAACAGATTTTTCAACTAAAGAGCCAATTTCTCGAGTTAATTCCACCATGGCTAAATAATCACCATCTAATTTCTTATTCCAATCCATGTCAGTAATCGTCGATCGCGATTATTAATTAAGGAGATCATAAAGTCCCAAGAGTGGAAATGGAATTTACTCAGAGTGAATAATTTTGAGAATTTTTTTTGGAAGAGAGCCGTAATCAGTATCAGGTTCAGATACTACATACAAAATATCATCGTTAATTATTGCACTAATTGCAAGAGCACGTTCACGAGAAGCCATAGCAAAATTCACAGGGCCAAGTTGTTTATCAAATTCTTTTCTCATTTTAACACGTAATGCAAGTTCCATGAAAATCATTTCATCATCTTTCTCACTTTCCAGAGATTCAACATTATCTTTCATTCCACCTGCAACTAATCGACCTCGTTCATTAATCACCCCTACAAATCGAATTTTTGGGTCAATAGATAAGATGGAATTACAGATTTTCGTATAATCATAAATCTTGGCTGACAAAGTACTCTTTCTTCCTAAAGGAGACTCATTTAATATCTTTCTTCAAAATTTTAAAGATGGAATCAAGTTAAGAAGTAAGCTTCTTGTCTAGTGTTAAAAATTCATCTTCAGGTATGGGCGGAATTTTCATTATCTCAAGATTTTCAGAAACATGCTTAGATGATTTCTGATCAACTAATGGAGCTAAAACTCCGGGAGATGAACGAATAAATTGTAAAGCACGTGAAGATGGTTTCAGTTCATTGAATTCAGGCATTGCACCTGGTGCCAACAAACGTCCTTGCATAAATGGCACAGTAGTAAAAACACCTATTCCCAATTTTACAGCTGCTTCTAAAACAGATACGTTTTCAGTTCCAAGTGTTTGGGTTTTTCCAAGTAATGCTTGATTATAATGCATGTTAAATGGTAATTGAATGAATTTGAATCCATGATTTTCCCCACCAACAGACTTTGCCATGTTGACAGTTTCTTCCAATGAAAGGTATTGTGGATTATCTTTTGCAACTCTAAAGCATTCCCATGTTGCCATTCCATAGAATTTGATTTTTCCTTCATCTCTTTTTTGTTCATAGAGTTCAAAAACAGACTTTAGGTTTTCAAGAAATTTGTCTTTTGATACATCTTTAATTTGACCTTCAACTGCATTGTGTAAATACATCAAATCAACACATTCTAAATCTAAATTTTTTAAACTTCTGTCTAGTTGATCAGAAAGATAAGTTGGAGTCATACAGTGATAGCCGGAAGTGATATCACCTTCTTTGACGATTCCTTCATCAGCGTAATATTTTTTCACGAATTTCCAAAAACCTAGCTGAACATCTGCATCATTTGTCACATATTCATTTTTAGTGCTAAGGAATATCTGATCACGTGAAATTTTTTCTTCTTGGATTAATTCAGAAATAGCTTTTCCAACTGATCGCTCAGCCTTTTGAGAACGATAGTTTATTGCAGTATCAATAACATTGATTCCAAAGTAATGGATTGTTTTACAGCACTAGTAACTAATTCATCGGTTCTAGAATCAGGATCACCAAGATATGTTCCAATGCCAACATTGGAAAGAGTGAGATTTTCAAATTCATTGAAATTAGTTTGATTTATGCCTGAATTTTGAGCAAATTTTTTGGTTCCCTCAAAAGTTGCAAAGCCTGAAATCATACAAATTCTCACAAATGACTAAATTTATGTTTAAAGTATCATAGCCCAATCAAAAAACTAGTAACAAATAGTACTCCAGTAATTCTACTGAACATTAAAGTCGAGGACATGAATGGTACCAAATTATCAATTGAATCAAAATTTTTTCGCAATCCTAATCCAGATTTTATCATCAATGGGATAGTAATTAGAGTAATCAAAGATACTAAAGGAAACAAGTTTGCAGATACACCAATTATTATTACAGTATAAGACAATAAGGGAAAAATCCAAAATAGTGTTGAAGCCTTTTCTTTTCCAACTGCAATAACTAAAGATTTTCTACCTTTAGACTTGTCAGCATCATGATCAGGAAATGAAGCAATAAAAAGTACTAATGAAGACAAAACTCCAACAACAATTCCTCCAAGAATTGATTCTATAGTAATTTGTCCTGATTGAATATAATATGTGCCAATAACAATCATAGAGCCTTTTACTGCAACAAAAAATTCACCTAAACCAGAATCAACAATTTTTGTTGAATAAAAATAGATAGATAAAATTGCAAATCCCAAAATTATTCCAACAATAATTCCATCTGTAATTACAAAATAACCTCCAATTACAGAACCAATAATTAAAAATGCAACTCCTGCACGATATACAGAAGATGGTTTGAGTAATCCTTCTGGCAGTACACCAGTTCCACCACTCATCTTAGTTCGTTTAGTTTTTGTGTCAATTCCTCTTTTAAAATCCCAATAATCATTTAGTAAATCCACACTTGCATGAAGTGCCATTACTCCAGCAAATATCAAAATTGCATCAAGGGGATCTATTGAAGAATTTTGCTGCCAATTAAGTGACAAACCAACAGAAACCGCAATTACAGACGCAAGAAGAAATCTTACTCGAATCACACGAAGCCAGACTGAGAGCATTAAAAACAGTACCAGTTTTTCAGTATAATATTCATGAGTTTTGATTTTAGGTACAATTTACCATATTTTGCTCACAGATAAATCATAATTCGTAATCTTGTATAGGATTATGAAAGTTTAGAAAAAAAAGAGAAGAAGGTCATGGATCGTAGTTGAGGAATATTCCATTTAGGAACGTATCGATATAATCAACTAATGTGTCTATGATTGATACTTGTGCATCTAATGTTGTTATAATGCTGTTCACAGATATTATGTCCAAAGTCTGTTGCTGGTTTGTTACGTTTACTGATGCTATTTGTACCACATTGTTTTGTGCTGTTGCATCTACTGATGCTATTTGTACCACATTGTTTTGTGCTGTTGCATCTACTGATGCTATTTGTACCACATTGTTTTGTGCTGTTGCATCTACTGATGCTATTTGTACCACATTGTTTTGTGCTGTTGCATCTACTGATGCTATTTGTACAAATGGATTTTCATCATAAACAGATCGAACTTGTTGTGAAGTAAGTTCAACATCATAGACTCTAACATCATCTATTGTTCCTGTAAATGTTGCATTACTACCATCAGTTTCTGAACCAATCATGAAACCAAGATTGTTTGCAATTGAACCTGTGATCGTATTGGTAGATCCTGTCGTATCCAAATCACCATCGATATAGATTGACATTCCATTTTGATTTGAATTTCCAGAATAGGTTGCTGCTATGTGAGTCCATTCTCCAAGTGGAACCGAATCTACAGAGCTAAATGTTTCCCAACATGTAGTGCCATTACATACTTTGAAGGAGACTTTTTCAGATGTACCCAAATAAAGTAGTACTGAATAATTGGCAATTGCCCCTCTGCATTAGTTCCAGTTTTTCCCATAATTACTTTAAAACTTGTTTGACTATCTGGTTTTACCCAAACATCATAAGTAAATGATTATCTATGTCAAAATCAAAGTTAGATTCATTATCTAATGTGATACGGGAAGATCCATCCATATTAAATGCAGTTCCCATTGGTCCGCTTCGATATTGTTCGGAACCAGTGATCGTTCCATGATTTTGGTTTCCACTGTAATCGTTTACATTACCATCAAAACCAAAGTATGCTACAAAGTTGTCATCAATTGATGCATTTGCATTAATTGGAACCAACATAATTGCTACAGCAAAGAAAGTCATTGTCAGTATTGTTGTTTTTCTAGTCATTGACAGCGATGTTTGTGAATATTATTTATGTGATACTCATCAATCATGAGTTGAATATTTTATTCATATCTTATAGGAGAGTAAATCATATTTCATAATCTAACTACAAATTACGAAATGATGAAACGGATGGATTATTATTTGTTAATAAATTGCAAACAACATATTTGTCAGATAATCATCATCCCTCAAATACAAACACAGGTCTAAAGATTGCATTGTTTGTTTTTTGGCCTGTTATGATTTATCTTGGATATAAAATTGGAAAAACAAAATTTTATGTTGTCATTGTGATAATAACTATGGGCATTAATACAGGACTAAGTACGATTATACCTTTTCCATATTATATGATAGGCTATGTATTTTATATTTATTTTGCATATAGATTATTCAAAGAATTAGCATAATCCCCATAATGATTGTGTATTTTCAATCATGATGAAAAACTGAAAGTATAAAAGAATGAAATTATTAACTTCATCATATGGCAAAGCGTGTGACAATAACACTTGATGATGATCTTGCAAAGAAGTTACGTGAAAAACAGTCACAATTAATCATAAAATCATCAGGTTTGGTTAGCTTTTCTAGAGTTTTGAATAACTTTCTACGTGAAGGTTTAAAGAAAGCATAGAAAAAGCTCGTCAGCATTTTGGAAATACAGAATATTCTACTTTGGTCAAAACTAGGCGGTTTCTCAACTGCTGGTAAATTTGGGTGATAGAGTGGTCAGTTAGGATGATGAGTTAGTTTACAGTGAATTCAAAAATATCTCTTTTGTCTTCAACAATGGTTATTTCATCATCTTCTACAAATTGATGTTTTTCATACAATTGTGTAAGCATAATGCAATCTTTGTTATTTACTTTCATGTCGTAGATTTTCCCTTTAAATTTTAGTTTAAAAATTTCATCTTTTACAGGAAATTCATCTCTGATTGTTTTTGGTAATCCCACATACTTGTATTTAGATTCACTTGTAGAAAGATTTTTTATAAATTTCATATTCTAAATTTTATAACTCCTTTAATTTAAGATCTCTGAGCCTAGATCAAGCAATCTGTTTAATTCTTTTCTTTTAACTCTAAAACCAGATCCATAATCTTTCCAATCACCACCTTCCTGTTCTGCAAATAATGATTTTACTTTAGACCAATATTCTATTGAGTTTTCATCTGAAATCTGTTTTTTTACATCTTTTTTGATTTTTCTAAGTAAAGTACTGTTCTGTTTAGGATAATATCTAATTTCATATTGAATTCCGCCTTCTGCAAGTAATTGCAAAATTTTTGTTGGGTATGTATCAAT
>JACERO010000041.1 GCA_013911135.1 Candidatus Nitrosopumilus sp.
TGGTGCAATAGTACTCCATTGAAGATCTGACATTTCTTTATGAATCATGTAAAAGATTTGAAGATGTCATTGTTAGATCTGTATTATCATCAAATGTTTACAAAATGATCTGTTTTAGGATGAGTTCAGAGTCTAATATCTGACCTGTTCTTTGCAGAGTGGAAACACTCAACTGTTACATTAATTTTTTCTGAAATCTAAATCGTTTAAAATTAAAACCTACGAATTTTTCTCAAAAGTTGTTTTTACTATTCAATTAACATCAAAGATACGACAATCTCTTTTTGTAACAATTAACCCTTCTCAAACAATCTCAAAAATAAAGAAACAATCATTTGAGTTTTATTGTAATTTCTTCCCCATTCCCAATAGGGGATGTTATGGTGTGGAGTTTTGGATTATCTTTAAGATGCTCTGAAAATTTTTTCATATCTTGTCTGAATTGTTCAGGATATAACATATTATCTGTAACAATCACTCCTCCAATTGAAATCATTGGAAAAATTAAATCAAAATATTCTATGACATTCTCCTTGTCTGCATCAATTAAAACAAAATCAAAAAAATCCTTGTATTTTTGATGTAAACTAAATTCTGTAAGTATTTGCATTGCTAATCCTTCCTTTATGATTACTGTGTCCATAACTCCTGCTCTCTGAAAGTTCTCTTTGGCTCTTTTGATTTTGCTTGGATTTTGCTCAATTGTGATAATTTTACCTGATTGTTCTGCAATGACTTCTGCACACCATATAGTTGAATACCCTGTTGACATACCTACTTCAAGCATATTTTTTGCATTTTTTAGACGTAAAATCATGTTGATCAGTTCTCCTGTCTCTTTTGTTATGGCAAGCATTCTGTCTTCATGCAGAACATCTTTTTTTCTTGATTTCTCTAATGTTGACTGTATCTCTAATTCGTCAAGTACCTTAGAAATTGAATTAATCATGTAATCTCTATATTTTTAAAATAATTTAACCATGACTTTGATCTTATAGATCTTTGAAATGCTTTCAATAGCTTATATTTAGTAAAGAAATTTTTGATTTAGAATGGTAGCCAAGAATAAGGTTGATTTGCTTGAAATTGTTCAGAAAATCCTCGATCTGGATTCCAAAATGAGATTTGCAGCAATAATTGATCCAAAAGGTAACATTAGAGAGGCAATTATGAAAGCAGGAAAAACAAGTCTTGAATCACAAAAAGAAGAAGAGCATTTCTGTAAACAAGTTGCTCAAAGAAGAGCAATGAGAAAAGAATTCGATAGAACTCTTGGTAAAGTAAGGTATGTCCATGTTGAACGAGAAAAAGTGTCTCAAATGGTAATTTACACAAAAAGAAACATTGTCTACTTTGCAATGGAACCTGAGATGTCAATTAACACAAAAATTCGATTAATTACAAAAATAAAGAAAATTACTATTTCTATCTAGAAAAAATTTAGATAACACAATTTTTTTCTAAACATTATGACATTTCATAAATATCTTGGAGACTCTAAGATGTTTGAGTATGATAAACATTATCGACAATGTCAACAACTAAACAAGCCGTTTATCAAAGCAAGAATAAGTCCTAAACATGGAAGTTATTATGTTCAGATTGATTTGATGACATGTGACTATAAACTATCCACACAAGAACAAGAAGAAATCAAAAAACTAGTCTATGATGAAATAAAGTTTGTAAAGTCCAATTCAAAGCCTGATTTTCAGGATTTTAATATTAATAAAGAACTTGCTTGGTTTGATGGCATATCTACTGAACACATGGATGAATTTTGTAACAGTCTCTATGATTTGACGCAAAAATATCACAACTAAAATCTAATCAGGTTTTTTAGAATTTTATCTATTACTTGTAGTTCTTCTTTTCTTTCTTTAATGGTGGTCTCATTCCATTTTTTTGCAAATTCTGATTGCTTGTCTAGTTTTTCTAATTCTTGAATGTGTTTTATCAAGTGTATTTTATAATCTTGAAGTAGATCAAGGTGTTTGTTGTGATTTTTCTCACTTGGTGTTGTCATCCCATTCCTCTTTTGTGATTTCTGGAAACATTTCTCTAATTCTTTTTCTATCTTTTTCAACTGCATCAATTCTTTCATCAAGATGATTTTTCATTGTGGGATCTACACCCAAATTTACTTCTTTTTGGATATCTGAGATCACTTTAGTTAATGATTTGTAATATGAAATATGATTTTTCTTTGATTCTTCTGATTTGTCTTCTTCTTTTACATCCATTAGAAATTAATGATTTTATTGAAAATAAGTACTTGATCATTTGATATGTTGGTTTACACTAATATTGAAATAAGTCAAACTTTGTGTGATATTATTTTCTAATGCTGCTATAATTTTTCAAGTGAAAAACTCCTGTTGTGTAAAGCAACAGCATCATTTGAATCAATATCCAGTGCCTTATCGTACCACACTATTGCTTCCTTATGTTCTGCCTTCATTATCTTTAGATTAACTGAATTTGAAATCCTTCTGATTAACCCAATAGTAAGTAACATACCAGGTACAACCCGCGTCGTAGTCTGATTTAACTTTAATTGAATAGTTTGCTGTTCCTAGTTTACTACCGTCATTAACATTCCAAGTATCATTTCCGTCATATGCTGACTTGATAGCAAAACCCCTACTACGATTTTGTTAGGATCTATTAGTGCTAAATCTCCAAGTTGGTGACCTATTTTCATGTGGCGGTCAAATGCAAGGGTTGGATCAGCATTAACTTTGACAACATCACTTTTATCGAATCCAAATGTAATGACCTGATTGAGAGGCGGTGATTGATGATCTGTGGGGATCGTTGAGTTTTTTTCCAAAACATCTTAATAAAATGCATATCTGTCCAAAACTTTATTGCATTTCTTTATGATGTCCTTACTCCGTGCTGATAAATCATCTAGTTTTTTCGGGTCATTTGGTAAAGTTTCTGTAAATGCGGAATAATCATTTGTGAAACTTTGAAAAAGCCCTTCATACTCTTCTTTTTCTGTATACTTTACTGGAAGGGATTGAGACAGAAATTTAATCTTCCAAACATTAGAATAAAGTTCCTTCATTTTCGCAAATATCCCGGGTTTGATATTTACATCTAGAGGAATTCTAGAGTCTACCATACTATAATGCAATAATTGCAGAGTGAGGTTTACAGGAGATCTATCTTTTACTGCAGAAAAATCTGCAAATTTTTCTCTTAAATCGTCTATTGAATTTGTGCTTTTTACAGTAGGTTGATCATCGGTAATTCCTATTTGCACATAATGAATATCAACACTGGCATGATTTTCGTCTATTGCTTTACTAATTGCTGTTTTTGCATCAGCAGAGTCATCACCCATTTTTCCAGAAAGTTCACTGGTGATATTTGTAAGTGATGCACTAGATTCAGTTTTAATTATGTAACTTGCACGAAATTCTGAACCTTTTTTGGCAGATGCAATAAAATAATTCCCAAATCTTGTTCTAAATTCATCAAATTTTCCAGCATCTACTAACTTTTTTGAATCATCATCTAAAGTATATCCAGTAGAAGGTTTTCATATTCACCCATTTGTCATGCATGATGTACGTACATGTTGTCGCATTTGTTTCCACTGTATTCAAAAGTGAAGTTTTTGCCTCTATCGACACTCCTGCGATATTGGCTTTCATATCCATAGAGCCAGAAACTGTATCTGTTGATTTCTTAGAATCTGTAACTTTCACACAACCATAAGTTTCATCTTTTTTATCTCCTGATTCAACTAATGTAAAATCTTTTACTGCCGATTTACAGGTTTTACCTGTAATTGCATTTATACCATCATTAAGGCCAAAAAGTTCTGCATTAATATCCTTTATTTTTCCATCAAGTGTGGTAGAAAGAGACATATTTTTAAGTTTTTATAATCATATTAAGATAATGATTTTTCTGTAAATAAGTCAAACTTTGTCAGGTATTATTTTTTGTATTACACCAACTATTTTATTGAAATAAAATCATGAAATGATATGAAAATTCTAGTTGATGAAAATCTAGATGGTATGAATGAACGGCTTAGAACAAGGTTATGATGCTTATAGCGTACGAAAACTGCAAATCACAGGAAAAAAACTTGGTTCTGATTATTCGATAATTAATTATGCTCGTGAAAATAACATGATTATAGTCACAAAAGATACCGAATTTCGTAAAGCAAGCGAAGAAAATGACTTTCCACTAATTCTTCTTGATGATGATGAAATTTTCAAGGTAATTGTTGAGAAATTAAAAAAGTTCTAGTTTACATTCTTTGAATCAAATTGCAGTATTCTCAGGTTTGCCAGAATCTCATTTAGAAAACTATCTTCTGGTTGGTGTGCAATAGTATTCATGATTGTTTCCCAGCAATCATTAATCTTCCTGTTAATCTGTGAAAACATTTTGTCTTTTTTGAATGCAGGGTAATAAGACAATAGTTTCATTACTCCATCAGTTGACTGTACTATGTGTATGCTATGAATGACTGATCTTAATCTTTCATGAATGGAATATTTTTTTTCCTTACTAGTTACATCAAAATTAACAATTTCATCAAAAATAATGTTAATTTCTTTGTGGAGATTTTTGAGTTGTTTGTTTACTGATTCCGATAAATTGATCAATTCATATTCTATGTGGGATCTACTGTGAACTTTCTTTTCTATCTCACCTGCTTCAACTAATGCACTGATTTCTCTGTAAACAATTTTCTCATTACCTACTTTTTTGATAACTCTTTTTGCAAGTTCAGTCCCGCGAATTTTTCTATTTTCGTTGAGAATTCTAATAATCTCAGTTCGGATGATTTCTAAATTTTCATTCATTATATTCTCCTAGAAATTATTTTTTATATTTCTCTAGTACTGCTTTTTCTCCAATCCCGTTAATCTCTTTTACTAATTCTTCTAAAATTTCTATTCCTTTTCTAATTGGTTCTTTTTCTAAATTTTTGTATTCTAGTTTTTGTTTGAGAACTAGTTTTTCATTGTTAACAAAACTCAGTAAGCTTACATTTTTACCCATATTGAGATTAATGAAAAAATCTACATATTCTAATGTTGACTGTATTCCCATTATCTATGATTTTTTCTTCTAGTATTTGTTTGCAACATCTCCTAAACTAGGTTTATTTACAATTTGAGTGATAATTGATTATGGATAGCTGTGATAGACGTGTTCGTGCCTATAAAAATGGAAAAACTTTTGATCAATGTAGAGACATGGCCGAATCTATGAATCCTAAATTTAAAAAACAAATTGAAGATAAAGGAAAAGTTCTATGGACTGAAATATTGGAGCAAGTCAACCATGATGAATTGATTTACAAGTTTACTCTAAAATTTCTAAGACGTGATGGTTATGATATCGGAAATCACAAGATCTCTGAAGTCAAAAAATTTACTTTGTAGGATCTATTTTACAACTACCATCTGCATTTCTTAATTTTTTTGCCATTACATATGGTGTAATAATCAATACTGGAATCGATATTGCAATAAATAATGTCTGCAATTGTGTTAGTGCAATTGATAATACAATTCCACTTGCTGTTCCAATAAATATGGATAGAAATGTTCCAGCACAAGTTGGGCATGCAATAAATAGTCCTGTAGCTGCACCAATTGAACTCATTCCTCTGCCTTTTTTTGAAATTGTATATGCATTAATGGTAATTGAAGCATTTAATCCCACTAGATATGATACCACTATTTGTAACACCAAATTTATTGGAATTATCTGTAACCCTACATACTCCGTAAGATAAACAATTATCTTTGGCATGTACCCTGGACTGTCACAACATGGTGCAATAAAACTAGATGGAATTGTTGCACCATAATGAATTGCAAAATTAACTTCAGGTTGGTACACTAGCGTTCCTGATATTAGAGAAAAGAATACTCCATACCCAATAAATGTAGCAACAAAGATTTTGCGTGATTTTGAATTCCATGTTGCAAGTGCTATTATTGTTGATAGGTCACTCCCTTTACTTTCAACTTTTTCTTTGTGATATCTATACATGCCAAAAGCAATAGCGCCAAATGCTGCAACAAGTGTTATGTAAAATCCATAAGCAATTCTCTGTATTGAATCAATTGCACTAGGTGTAAGAAGCTCTGGATCCTGATATCTATTATAAAGCAAAAATAGGAATACGATTATCGTAAATCCAAAAACAATCAGTCTCTTTCCACTGTTTGTACTTTTCCTTGATTGTTCTCCCATGATTTAGAACTTTTTTCTATGAAATTAAATCCTATCTTAGATAGTTCATAATCTGTAGTTAGATTAAGAAAGTTTATCGATTAATTCCTTTATTTTCATACGATCAAATGGTTTTGTAATGTATCCCATTGTTGCAATTTTACTTGCTTCATCTCTAAGTTCTGTTTTGTCTGAAGATGTTACTATCACTATCTTTGCTTTAGGATCACATGATCTGATTTGCTTTGCGGTATCAATCCCATTCAGTTCAGGCATGTCATAATCCATAGTCACAAGATCTGCTTTTTTCTTTTTGTACATTTCTAGGGCTTCAGCACCATTATTTGCCTCACGAATTTCTCTCACTCCTGGGGTATTTTGGAAGATCTTTGATAGTATTGTTCTCATAAATGAAGAATCATCTGCTACAAGTATACTATAACTCATAAAACAATTATTCCTTACAATGGTTATGAGTACTTGTTTGTTCATCTTTAACATATGAAATTTCATTTAATTTCATAATCTTATCCAAGATTATGTACAAATTTTCTAACTCTAATATTTTTATCTCAGTATGGGTACAATAGTAGGAATTCTAAACTAAAACATCAAGACCTTTTGTATCGTCTAATTTTTAATATTTTTTTTAGGGAAATATATTGTAAATATTGTTGGGTGTGTACTAACTGTTATCATACCGCCAACATTTTCCATCAGATTTTTACAACTAGCCAATCCAAGTCCGGTTCCGGTATGTTTTGTTGTAAAAAGAGGTTCAAAAATATTTTTCAAGTCGTTGTCTGTAATTCCTGTTCCACTATCTTCAAACTCAATTAGGATCTCATTATTTTGTTCTATTATTCTAATTGTTATTTCACCATCTTGTCCATCAATTGCTTGTATGGCGTTTTGGATTAGATTGTAAAATACTATTTCAGATTGTTTATTATCACACCTAATTGTTATATTTTTACTTGGTATGTTAATTTTAATGGTATCTGGAATTTTTAGCATGTTTATGGCAGATTCTAAAATTTCATTTGTTGAATAATTCTCTATTTGAGGAGGAGCATATCTGACAAAATCAAGCACACTTTCTATTTGATGTGCCATTCTATCAATTGCTTTTCCTATTCTTTTAAAACTACCATCAGTTTTTTCACTTTCACCAAATACTGTTCGTAAGTTTTCTACACCTATTTGAATTACATTTAATGGATTTCTTAAATCATGAGAAAGTCTTGATGCCAGTTCCCCTATCGCGCTTAGTCTTTCGCTTTTTACCTTTTGTTTTTGAGATGCTAATTCTTTTTCTAATTCTATGGTTTTTTTGATAGAGCCACTCATTTCTTTGAAAGATTTTGATAAATCACTTAGTTCATCATTTCCATGTACATCTATGTCCACATCAAAATCTCCAGTCATAACTGATTTTGTTGCATTTCGAAGATTTACTATTGGTCTAGTTATTCTATTAGAAATCACAAAAACAACAGCTAGTGCAATACCTGTGATAACTGCAGTAATTATCACAAGTGTGATCTGAATATTTCCCAAGAAAGTATGGTGCTCTGACAAAATCAATTCTTTACTTTCTTCAAAAGCTAGAATCCATCCAAATGTGGCCAATTCTTTGAATACCATGTAATGTATTTGTCCTTCACTATCTTGATATTGCATAACTCCTCCTTTCTCAGTACGTATTTGTTCTAACATTTTCTCTATTGTCTCTGCTTGAAATGTTGCATATGCTGATGGAAAGTATTCTGCAAAATCTGGAACATTTTCACTGTTTGCAAAATCATGTTGTGAATCAGCAATAATATATCCTTGAGGATCTATTACCACCATTCTTCCATGATCCTTTTTTACCATGTCTTGAAAAATTGTTAACGGCATTTCAAAGTGATAAAATGCAGGTTTTTCATCATTACCCAAAACCACCGGAGATGTATATGCAAAAACCCATCTGTTAGTATCCGGGGAAAGATATGGATATTGAATGTGCACCTCGTCTCTTTCTTTTACAAATGACGGGGTGAAAAAAGACGCAGCTGCTTCATCAGGCGATAAATATTCATCAACTTCAATTTTTTTTAAAACAAGTCTAGCATGTTCTTGGCCTGTTGAATCAATAATACATGTTTCATCAACTTGAAATTTGTTTTGAAAATGATAAATCCATCGTTCTAATTCCTCTTTTATTTCACGTTGATTATCAGTAAATTGTAGAACATCATTTTCAAAAATATTTCCTGCTCTAGTTTCAGGAAGTTCAAAGTATTCAACAAACTTTGGATTTTTTAATGCAAAAACTAGATCTTCTGAGACTCTTGCATGCAAATTATCTAATTGAAAATAACGAATATCCACCTCTTTTTCCATTTCTTCTAGATCTAGATTTATGATGGATTCTTGAATCAGTCCCAAGTAAAATATGAAATCGAACTACTAGTAATTATGATGACTAGTGAAAACAAAATGATTAATTTTGGTGTAATTCTCATGATTTCCAATACATGTTACGTCATATATCGTCTAGTGTGTACAATTAAAAAAAGTGTATGCTTGTACCAGCAAATTATTTCAAATCTTAAAATATAATTATTTTCAAATTTGGATATGGCTAAATGATCTTTAGCTAAGTTTTGGAATAAAGATGTAGATAATTGCAATTATCTCTAGCCTTCCAAATATCATCAAAAATCCCAGAACAATTTTTGTAGCAGAATCAGTATCTGTGTCAATTACTCCTGCAGATAACCCTCCAGTTGTAATAACTCCTACTGCTTCAAAGAATGCATCTTGGTATGATACATCTTCTATTATTGAAAGATGTAATCCTGTAATTGCTGCAATTGTAGGAAATAATGCTAGGATAATTATCGTAGAAATGACTTCTTTTTTTGTTTGGGTTGGCATTTCAGCTCTTTTTACTTTATTCAAAAGAGATTTGACATCTTTCAAGTGGAATAATCTAAATATTTTCAAACCACCAGCAGTTGAGAATCCACATCCTCCAATAAACATCAAAATTATCAAGATGGTATGAGCTCCTCCATTAAGTCCTGCTAGACTTTCTTGCTGAAGTCCTGCAGTAGTACTAGCTGATACAGAATAAAATACACTTTCTAACGGCTCCAAACCGCTGACTGCAACAAACAAAGCAGTTGCACCACCTAAAATTGCAAAGTATGTGAGAACTTCTTTTCCAAGTTTTGGTGAAAGGAATTTTTTTCTAATAAACGCATAGTGAAATGTAAATGGCAATGCCCCAAGTATCATTGCACCCATCAAGACAATGTGTTCCTGCCAAAGTAAATCTTCAAGAATTGTAGATGTGGGGATGAATCCTCCTGTCGAGAGAGTACTCATCGCCAATGAAAAATTATCCAGCAAGTCTCTTTCACCCATGAAATACAGCAATGTTGCAACAATTACAATGTAAATTGAAAAAATGATTGTGATAGTCAAGAAAAGTTCTTTCATGTGAAGTGTTCTTCCTGATATGAAACCACGCATGGATTGTAGTTTTGATTCTGGATAAAATGCTGTAATTACCAAGTAAATGAAACTCATACCGCCTACAAGCTGTGTGTAGCTTCGAAAGAATGTGAAACTCTGTGAAAGGTTCTCTGGCTCATCAAATAGGGATATTCCTCCAGTTGTAAATCCTGCAGCACTTGAAAAGAATGCATTTGCAAAAACTTCTGCAGAATTTTCATTGCTTGGAAATACGTAAAGATACGGTACGGTTCCAAATAGTGATAGTAAAAATAGACTAGAAAAGACTAGAATGGATGCCTGCTGTAAATTAAGACTTGATTTTTCACCATAAGAGTTTAGAAAGAATCCCGTAATTAACAAAAGAACTGTGGTTAGGTAAATTCCAGTAGCAATCACTGTATCTTCTAAAACTGTTGCAACAAGTGCTGGTACAAGTAATAAAACTCCTGCAAACTGTAACACAAAACCTAGGTTACCAAGAATTGCCTTTACTGGTGGACTCAAAAGGCGAGGAGTAGTTGCAGTAGCATTTCGTATTACATTTGCAATGGTTGTCTGATAGATGATGCCGACCACTTTATTTTTCTTTGATATGACTGGAAGTTTTCTAATATCGTTGTCTCTCATTTTATGTAAGGCATCTTGCAATGTTGCCTTTTCATTAATTGTAATAAGTGGAGCACTCATAACTTCTTTTAGTGTAGTAGTTTCTACATAAACTGTAACATCACTAACTTTACTTAGAATATCTCCATCTGTAACAATTCCAATTGGAACCTTCTTTTCATCAGTAACAATAATGTCATCTGTTTCATAGCGACGCAACATTCTTGCTGCTTCTCTAGTCTGTGTCTTTGGACTAAGGATAAGCACATCCTTGTCCATGTATTGTGTAGCATACTTACTTAGAACGTATGAAATAGCACGTTCTGAGTTTGTCGACATAAAGCTACCCATAGTTGGGGATTTTAAATAATTTGGGGTTGCGCACTCGTCTTGATTGTTAAAAAATAATTTACCTTTCGATCTTTTCACGATTTGATCTCAAAATTTTTGCTAACTTTATAAGCACTGAGCCTGAAGTTTATGCGTAATACAATGGATATTGGTCAAGCACAAGAGCCTGATTATGAATCAGTGAAAATTGATTACGTTGGATTTGTAGATCCTTATGCTGTAGAAGGCATGGTTGTTCTAAAGGCAGATGATGGAAAAGAATTCCACATGAGAGCATTTTCAGGTGAAGTTGTAAGACACATCTCAAGTTTTGGTGAAGATGAAGGAGAGCCTGTACCATCCATCTACAAGATGATTGAAGAAATTTGTGAGCAAAACGAATTGATTCTAGTCAAAGTAAAAATCTATGAGAGCGGTGAGGTATTACGAGCAAATCTGTACTTTACAGGCAAAAAAGACCTTGTATTGAGAAACTATCGCGCATCTGATGCCATGGCACTTGCATCATATTACACTATTCCAATTCTTGTTAGAAAGAATCTACTCAAAGAAACCATGGAAGTATAAACTCAGAAATAATTCATTTTACTCATCAAAAAAACCATCTGGAAACCTTTTCTTAATTTTATTTAGTTCAGTTTGATATCTCTGAATTTTTAATTCTATTTTCTTTATTTCACTTTCTTGAGAATTTTCTTTTCTTTTTTCCAGTTCTTTGATTTGCTTTGAAAGTGTCTTGTACATTATTGAATATTCTGGGAATTTTTCAGACAGTTCACTCATTAGTTAAATTAAATATCAATCCTACTAATATACTAGTTATGAAATATTGCTTCATAATTCGGCAAACTCATCATCTGTCAGTTATAGCTTAGTTTGTTGATTAATCATCAGCAATTTTTGTTGTAATTTCTATGGTATATTGTTATTCAATTTAAAAAACCAGAACCTTTTTGATGTGAGTAAATTACTTTGTAATATGGTTAATTTTGAGAAACTCTACAAAAAAGTGGCATTACAAGTAATTGAAAGGTGCCATGGAGCAATCAAAATTACAAAACATGGGAAAATTATTGAAGTATATGATACAAAACGCCATATCTGGAGTAATGGTTTAGCCGGTCTTATAATTAAAGAAGAATGTAAGGATGCTAATCTGAGAGATTGGGAGATTGCAAATGTCCGAAGTTATGTAATTCAGAAATTACTTGCAAAATCTGAAAATTAGTATGTAACTCTTCTAATCAAGTAAGGTTCTTTTAGCATTATGGTATCATCTTTTATTGATGATAATTCTACTTGTTTGAGATTATGATTTGTAACTATGATTAATGCTTCACAACGAGAACAAAGAATCGTCTTTCCACTAGATCTTTCTTCTCTGATTATGTCTTTTTCTAATCGGTCTTCTTTCTGACAAGTAGGACAAAGTCTAGGCTCTTTTGCTATCATGATAATCTCTCTGATGAATATCAGTAGATGGGAAAGTACATCAAATTACACATTCTAGGAAATAATTATTTTTGTTATTTCTAAAATAATACACAATCATTTTCACAAAGAAATATTTGAGAGTTTCAATTGATATGATTGGTTTGTAATTTTGTATATCCGATTCTTCAGATATTATCAAATTTGTAATAATCCATGCATTGTACAAAATTAATGAATAGTAAAAGTATAGCAACCTTATGGATTGGTTTGAACTATAGTTTTTGGTCTGAATCTTCCTATGCAGGCATAACCTGTCTCTATTCCCCACCGTTGCTTGTAATCAGTTGGAATGGATTGTATGTTGTGTGATATTTCTTTTGGTGAAATATTTGTTGCAAATGTAATGTACTGGTCTGTAAGATTTGATTTTTTTCTTGCATTCTTGTTTGGTAAAATGACTAGAGTAAATGACTCGACATGCCCTGATGCGGATTGTATCATACAATTTGAAATTGATTTTCTATCTCCATTAACATATTGTAAAATGGCATCTTTAATTCTTGGAGTCTTTTTTGCAGGCATTAGAAATTTCAAGTGTTTTTGTTTTATCACAGAAATTATTCCAGCTGTAAAAAACTCTCTATCAACTAATAACAATTTG
>JACERO010000039.1 GCA_013911135.1 Candidatus Nitrosopumilus sp.
CAAATTGTTATTAGTTGATAGAGAGTTTTTTACAGCTGGAATAATTTCTGTGATAAAACAAAAACACTTGAAATTTCTAATGCCTGCAAAAAAGACTCCAAGAATTAAAGATGCCATTTTACAATATGTTAATGGAGATAGAAAATCAATTTCAAATTGTATGATACAATCCGCATCAGGGCATGTCGAGTCATTTACTCTAGTCATTTTACCAAACAAGAATGCAAGAAAAAAATCAAATCTTACAGACCAGTACATTACATTTGCAACAAATATTTCACCAAAAGAAATATCACACAACATACAATCCATTCCAACTGATTACAAGCAACGGTGGGGAATAGAGACAGGTTATGCCTGCATAGGAAGATTCAGACCAAAAACTATAGTTCAAACCAATCCATAAGGTTGCTATACTTTTACTATTCATTAATTTTGTACAATGCATGGATTATTACAAATTTGATAATATCTGAAGAATCGGATATACAAAATTACAAACCAATCATATCAATTGAAACTCTCAAATATTTCTTTGTGAAAATGATTGTGTATTATTTTAGAAATAACAAAAATAATTATTTCCTAGAATGTGTAATTTGATGTACTTTCCCATCTACTGGAGACGGTCACAACACGGGTAACCAACGTTCAATAGAAAGAACATTTATGCATGAAATGGGACATACCTTGAATCTCAAGCATGGGGGTTCACACTCTAATGATTACAACTGTAAACCTAATTACATCAGTGTTATGAATTATGCTTTCACACTTTCCAAAACTGATCCTGATGCACTTTTGGATTTTTCACGCATTAAACTTGATACATTATATGAAACCAAGCTTGTGGAGGAGGATGGGGTAACTGCCTACTATCATCCTGATATAATAGCTCCAGTAAAAACCATATACAGTTATTTTGATCCAATCAAAAAAATCATCGTCTTGAAGATATGGCCAACTGGTGAACCCATAGATTGGAATGGGAATGAAAAGTTCAACGACGTAATTATCTCTGCTGATAAAATAAAGCCATTAGATATCAATAATATGGCTGAAAATGTTTGTAATGGAAAAGGTTATTCGTTCGAAGGTTTTGATGATTGGAAAAATTTACTCTATAATCATAGAGCACCAGGATCTGGTCTTGGTGATTTATCTGTACCTCTAACTCAACAGGACCTACTTTTGAAACTCTTCAAGATTTTATTGATAGGTCTAACGACTCTATTTTGCCCTTGGATTCTAAACCTCCAACTTTTGAATTCATTTCTGATAATCTTGATGTCAGTACTACAAGTACAGATGGAGTAGTTGTAAACTATTCTCTCCCTATCATTAGTGACATTGTAGATTCAAATCCTTTGGTTAGTTGTATCCCAGAGTCTGGTAGTCTATTCCAGTTAGGAGAAACAACAGTAGTGTGTACTGCCACAGATGAAGTTGTTAATATTAGTAAAAAATCATTTACGATAACAGTCACATTAGATACCGCCCCTGAACTATTTTGTGGTTTGCCTATTGAAGCATTTGATACAGTAATAGAAGGAACTCTTGGCAACGATAAACTCAAAGGAACAAATGGCAATGATTTGATTTTTGGTTTAGACGGTAATGACAAGATTAACGGAAAGAAAGGTAACGATTGTATCTATGGCGGAGATGGAAATGACTACATAAATGGACATCATGGTGATGATGAAATCTATGGTGGAAATGGAAATGACAAGATTTCAGGACATAAGGGTGATGACAAATTATTTGGTGATGCCGGCAATGACAAAATTAGAGGTGGTTACGGTGATGATGTGATTGATGGTGGAGATGATTATGATTATTGTAAAGGTGGTAAAGGCTCAAACACTATAATCAATTGTGAAAAAGAACATAACAAACATGACTACAAGGAAAAAGAAAAAGGTCATGGAAAACATGATGATAGTTAATTTTACCTGATTTGAAAGTATTTTCTCTATGAAACAAGTGGGATTCTCAGATCAAAGAATAAGATTAAACAATAATTTAAAATAATTTTTATCAATAAGTAGGATTTCCTTGAGTTATCTCTTGAGACTAGAAGGAATATATCATGACTCACAAATAACACTACATGCTAGAACAACTAGTTGGAAACTCTCAAGCCTTAGATCGAGCCATTGCAGGAGAAGAACTATTCTATAACGATGGCCTTGAATTGATGGATTATGACAATTTACATCTACTTGGAGCAGTTGCAGACGCTACAAGAAAAAAACTAGTTGGTGATACTGTTACTTTTGCAGCGTCATACTACATGAATTACACAAACGTTTGTGCCGCTAGCTGCCAGATGTGTGCATTTTATCGTAAAGACGGAGCAGATGATGCATACACCCTAACTCCACAAGAAATCGAACAAAGAGTTGGAATTGCAAAACAGATGGGCGCAACTGAAGTTCATATCGTTGGTGGATTCCATCCAAAACTTCCATTAGAATACTATGAAGATATGATGAAAACTATCAAAAAGAATCATCCGCAACTTAACATCAAAGCATTAACTGCAGCTGAGATTTTTTATTTATCAAAACTAACAAAGAATTCCACAAAAGAAATTTTATCTCGTTTAAAAGATGCGGGACTTGATTCTATGCCCGGTGGAGGGGCAGAATTATTTCATCCCGGAATCCGAAACAAGATTGTTAGAGGAAAATGTTCAGGACAAGAATGGCTTGATGTAATTGAAGAAGCACACAATATGGGAATTAAAAGCAATGTTACAATGCTTTATGGTCATATAGAAAAACCAGAACATGTAATTGATCATCTCATAAAGATTCGAGAACTTCAAAAAAAGACTCATGGTTTTCTTACATTGATTCCATTGAAATTTAGTCTAGATAATACTGAACTTGAACAAGAACATTTGGTAAATAATGAATGTTCATCTGTATATGATTTGAAAATAATTGAAGTATCAAGACTCATGCTTGCAAATGTGTTAAACAACATCTCAGTTTACTGGGTAGCATACGGCAAGAAATTGGCACAAGTTGCATTATCTAATGGAGGAAGTGACTTGGTAGGAACTGCATTTTCTGAAGAAATTTATCGTGCTGCAGGAAAACCAACTGCATCATCTGTTGAAGAACTTGCAACAATGGTAAAAGAGATTGGGCGAACTCCAGCTCAGAGAAATACTCACTTTGAAATCTTAAAACAATTTTAACTCAAATGTTTTTTGATAGATTCTATTTTTTCTTCCATTTTGACATGTTTGTCTCGTCTTGAATCAATTTTGATTATAACTTCCACTCTATCAATTCCTAAATTATGAACTGTCTCCATCATTGTTTTTGATGCCTTGTAGATAACATCAATACTATCTGATTCCAAAACTGTTCCCATTGAATTAATTTCATATCTAAGATTCTCTGTGTTTTGAATTGATTCTATTGCCTTTGCAATATAAAAACTGGCACTGGTAGTTCTTGTTGCAATAGGATAGACACTAATCTCAGCTTGAATCAATAATATCAATTAACAATTTAAGATTAAAAAGTTTGAATCATTCTGCAGGTTTTTCTTCTTCTTTTTTTGCACTATCTTTTTTTCTTCTGGCCCCAAAACTAATTAGTACTAGCAAAAACCCAACTCCAATTAGGATTCCAGATAGCGTGTTGTAATCTTTGGTTTCTTGTTGTGCTATCATCAAGTCAATTACCTCTTCTTCAGTCATTCCTACGTGGCCTGTTGGCATTGTGGCGCTGATATTCGCAGTAAGTATTATTCCCACAATTACCATTGCAAGACCGCCTATCAACATTTTTTTGTTAACCAGAACCAATTCTTACACTGTTTGAATTTCATCATATATTATCTATTTTCTTATTTTAGATGTGTGAATTCAATCGTATAATACTCGGTTTAAATTAGCGATAAGAGTAAATTTGCTAGTTTACATGGTAACTTTCAAATCAAATTCTAATTGTCAACGTTGTGGAAAAAACTCTTTATTGACTGATGAAAATACGGGCGAACAATTTTGTGAAAAGTGTGGTTTTGTAATCTCTGAAAAAGTAGAATCATCTGGTCCCGAATGGCGATCATTTCAAAAAGATGGAGGATCAGATCCTGCAAGAACTGGTGCACCGTCATCACTTACGATACATGATATGGGCCTATCTACAGTTATCAATCCTCAAAATAGAGATGCAACTGGAAAGCCACTTACTGCTTCTATGAAAAGTACCATTGAAAGACTCAGAACTTGGGATAGTAGAAGTCAAGTTCATCAACCTGTTGATAGAAATTTGAGACAAGCACTTAGTGAATTAAATAAGCTAAAAGATAAAGTTGCAATTTCTGCAAACGTCCTTGAAAAAGCTGCTTATCTATACAGAAAAGCATTGGAGAAAAAACTGGTTCGTGGAAGATCCATTTCTGCAATGATTGCAGCATCACTTTATGCTGCATGTAGAGATACTGAAACTCCTAGAACTCTAAAAGATGTTGCTGATGCTGCTAATGTTAAACGAAAAGATATTGCAAGATGTTATCGATTATTGCATCATGAGTTAGAACTAAAGATGCCTGTTGTTGATTCAATTCAATGTATTGCAAGAATTTCAAGCAAACTAGAGATCTCAGAAAAAACAAAACGATATGCAATCAAAGTACTACAAGAGGCACAAGAACGTAAAGAATCAGCTGGAAAAGATCCTATGGGACTTGCTGCAACTGCATTATACTTGTCTTGTGTTCAAAACGGAGTATCTATCACTCAACGAGACCTTGCAGAAGCTGCAGGTGTTACAGAAGTTACCATCAGAAATCGATACAAGGGATTAAAGGCCGCACAATCATCCAAGCCATAATTTTGATGTTATTGTTTTAAGAACATAAAAAGAATTTAGAATCTACTTAGAATATCTATGGTGTTAATTTGATCTTGATGATCTGCTAAATAGTATAATACTCCATCTGAATCAATTTCAATCCATTCAGATTCTCCTTTGTAGTTTACAATATCTTCAAAAAAAGTATCATTAATGCCAGTTAGTTGCAATAATGCTTTTTCATCTTTGAATTTTATTGGCAGTTTGATTAATTTCTCTCTCAACACACTCTGGCCTTGAATATTGATCTTATACTCTTCATTGTTTATCTCAGTAATTCCAAAAAAATGGTTTGGAAACATATCTAATTTTTTTATCTTGATTGACATAGTTTTTTTCAGTTCGTTACCCATGTTTTTTCTATGGTTTTCTTGTATTTCTAAATTTTTTAACTACTAAATGAGTTTTAACTATTTTTGAAGCATAATAAAAATTGAAAAAAGGAGATAAACTATTTAGATTAAAAAACTCTAAACAAATTTAGCTTAAGTTTTTGGTCCTCCAGATCTCTGTTTTGTTAAACATTCTTTACAGTATACTGGTCTGTCTGCTGCTGGCTCAAAAGGTACCTCTGCATCTGTTCCACAATCAGAACATTTGATTGGATACATTTTTCGTTCTTCTGACATGATTTCAGACAGTTTTCCCATAATAAGAACCAAGGGCATTTTCTATTTGAAATCTCAAATTTATCCTTAATTTAATCAAATCTCTGATATTCTAAACTCTAAAATCCCTCAGGAGGTTTTTGAACAAAGACATTGCAAACAAGCGCATCTGTTTTTGTATCTCTGTATTGAACATTACATGATACAAATTTTCCTTTCAATGCACGTTCCAAGTCTTCTCTTGTTTTTTCTTCATATTGTGGATTATTAGGATCATCTATTTTTCCAATGATTATTTTCTCCGTTTTTCCATACTCTTCTTGATTGTCTTTTCTTGTATGACTTACCAATAACTCAAATGCATTATTTGTTAAAATTCCAATTATTGCGCCACCAATTCCGTCTCCCATTATTTTTAAAATTTTTTTGTTCTATAATTACTTGGTGGCGATACTTATCTCAAAGTCTGGAATTAAATTCTTTTCTTTTGCCATTTCAAATAGCTTCCTAATTGATTCTTCGCCAGAATCTCCCATATTGACTGTAACCTCGTTGACATACATCTTTACAAATTTTTCAATCAAATCACGTGGTTTTCCCCTGGAATATTGCATTGCATATTCTAATGCATCTTCTATATTCTCTAATCCAAACTCGATTGATGCCTGAAGATGTTTATCAAATTTACAGATTGTCTCCATACCTAGGTCTGTTTTCATTACGTTGATTCCAAGTGGCACTGGCAATCCATTTGTTTTCTTATCCCACCATTCTCCAACATCTAAAATCTTGATATTTCCTTCTTGTTCATATGATAACTGAGTTTCATGAATTACAAGCCCAACATCGACTTTACCATTTTTGATAGCTTCTGGAATATCACTAAAATTCATCTCTACATAATCAAATTTTCCAATCATCAATTGGAGTAGTAAAAACGCTGATGTCATCTTTCCTGGAATTGCAATCTTGCATTTTTTTATCTCGTCAATTGTCATCTGTTGTTTTGCCGTAACTATAGGACCATACCCAATTCCAAAACTTCCACCACTCCTCAAAATTGTATATCCTGGAATGTATGCACATGCATGAACTGAAACTGCAGTAACGTCAAGCTGCGGATTAGTTGCCTTACGATTTAATTTCTCAATATCTTCAATTACATGATTTACCTTAAAGTCTGGAGATGGTACCTTGCCTGTAAACATCCCATAAAACATGAATGCATCATCTGAATCTGGAGTGTGTCCTACAGAAATTTCCATGACTGTTTGCTGAATAGTCGTAATAAAAACCAAAACCTATCTTGAATCATTTTTCTAATATACACCCAAAACCATTTGATGTCATGAATACAATTGAAGCATATGAAAAAGACATCCATCTTCAATTAGATTTTTTAAAATCATTTAGAAAACAAAAAATATTATCTCATAATCAGCAAAAAAATATCATCTTTTCAGGAAGTGGTGATTCTTTGGCATCTTCAATGCTAGCTGAGTCATTTTCATGTGGAATTGTAAAGGCAATGGATCCATTGGATTTGTACTATAACAAACAATTAGTCAAATCAAAACATGTCTACTTTGTCTCAATATCTGGAAACACCATTACAAACATCAAGGTTGCAAAGATTGCAAAAAAAGCTATTGCCATTACATCCAAGTCTGAAAGTAGACTGGCAAAGGTATCTGATGGAATTATTCTCCTTTCTGCGCCAAATAATGGTATTTTTACTGCAGGAAGTATCTCCTTTTTAGAAAGCGCGTTAACATGCGTCTCTTTAGTAAAAAAAATTACAATTCCCAAAGATTCTGAACTATTTTCAAAAGCAAAGAGTGATGCAAAAAAAGCTAAAATATCAAAGAGAATTTTTATTCTTGGAAACTTCTTTACATTTCCATTAGCAATGTATTGTGCTGCAAAGTTTTATGAGATTTTGGGTTATGACGCACACTATTCTAGAATTGAATAGTTTTCTCATATGGAGTTGTTTTCAGCTCAAAAAGGTGACACTAATAATCTTTGAGGAAAAAAACACTCACAACAAACAGCTTGGAAGAACTCTTAAGAAAATTGGCATCAATGTAATTCATCCTAATGTGCCATCTCAAAAGATATCTCGGATGGTATACTGCATATTCTTTTCTCAACTAATTACACTTTTTGAGGCAAAAAAGAAAAGAAAAAAAGATTGTCATTTTGTTACTGCAAAAAAAATTCGTAATGTTAGCAATCAAATGATCTATTGATCTTTTGTAAGGCTAAGGTTTAATAGATGATTACTAGGGTCTGCGAATATGGTAAAATACAAGTCAACAGGTGAAGTTCTTAAAATTATCAAGAGCAAAGACCAAATCCGTAATTTTGGTGTTATTGCTCACGTTGATCATGGCAAGACTACTATGAGTGATAGTCTTTTGGCATACTCTGGTATTATTGCTCCATCTGCTGCAGGTAAGGCTTTGGCAATGGACTTTGATAAAGAGGAGCAAGCAAGAGGAATTACAATTTATCAGGCAAATGTTACTTTACATTTTACTCAAAAAGACAAAGAATATGTCATTAACATGATTGATACTCCTGGACACGTAGACTTTAGTGGAAGGGTAATTCGTAGCCTTAGAGCAATTGATGGTGCAGTCGTAGTATGTGATGCAGTAGAAGGCATTATGACTCAAACTGAGACTGTAACTAGGATGGCACTTGAAGAGAGAGTAAGACCCGTTTTATTTATCAACAAAGTTGATAGACTCATCAAAGAACTCAGATTGACTCCTGAGAAGATGCAGCAGCAACTAGCAGAAGTCGTTTCAAACTTTAATCAATTAATTGACACATATGCAGAACCTGAATACAAAGAAAAATGGAAAGTGGCAATTCAGGATGCAAGCGTTACATTTGGTTCTGCAAAAGATAGGTGGGCAATTAATATTGATTTAATGAAAGAGAAAGGACTTACATTCAAAGATGTTATTGACGCTTATCAAAATGAAAAAGTTTCAGACCTTGTAGAAAAAGCACCATTAGCTGAGGCAATACTTGGTATGGTTGTAAAACATCATCCTCCACCACATGTGGCAGTTAAATATAGAATTCCGCAAATCTGGAAAGGTGATTTAGATTCTGATGTTGGAAAGGCATTACTTGCTTGTAGTGATGATGGTCCAACAATTATGATGGTTGTAAATATGGTATTAGATCCTGCCGCAGGGCCTGTTGCAATTGGTAGATTATTTTCTGGCACAATCAAAGATGGACAAACCATTAACATAATTGATGAGAAAAGAGAAGGAAGAGTTCAATCTGTAAACTTTTTCATGGGAAATCAACGAGAACAAGTAGGTGAACTTGGAGCAGGAAACATTCCAGCATTATTAGGATTGAATGATTGCAGAGCAGGAAATACCCTATCTTCTGTCAAAGGTATTCAAATGTTTGAAGGAGTGAAATATGTTTCAGAACCTGTAGTCCAAGTTGCAATTGAACCAAAACATCCTAAAGATTTACCTAAACTAGTTGAATTTCTAAAACAACTAACAATTGAGGACCCTAATCTTATCGTAAAAATTGATCAAGAAAGTGGTGAGACTATTATTGCAGGAATGGGTGTATTGCACCTTGATGTTGCTGTTCATCGTATACAAGATGCCAAAATTGAGATTATCACCTCGGAACCTCTAATTAACTATAGAGAGACTGTAAAGGACTCATGTGAACCAATCATGTCAAAGTCACCTAACAGACATAACAAGATCTTCATGAAAGTTGAACCACTAGAACCAGAGATTGCAAACATGCTTAGAACTGGTGAAATTAGCGACATGAAAGACAAAAAGTTTGTTGCAGACAAGCTAAAAGAGGCAGGATGGGATACTGACACAATTAAGAGAATAATGAAACTTGATTCACGTGGAAATGTTTTGATTAATGGAACAAAAGGTGTCCAGTTTGTTCAAGAGTCAACTGATTCTATTAACACTGGTTTTGATGAAGTAATGAAAGAAGGTCCTCTTTGTAGAGAACAGATGAGGGATTGCAAGTTTATCTTTACTCACTTTGTTCCACACGAAGATACTGCCCACAGAGGTCTATCTCAATTGGGTCCAGCTTCTCGTAGAGCATGTATGGGTGCGTTAATGACTGCTGGCACTACTGTTTTAGAGCCAACTTTAGCTATTGAGGTTCGTGTTCCAACTGACTTGGTTGGAAACGTTGCAACTGTTCTTTCTGGTAAACGTGGTAAAGTACTTGACATGTCACAAAAAGGTGCATCAAGTATTGTAATAGGTGAGATTCCAGCTTCTGAAACATTTACTTTATCTGAAGCAATGAGAGGTCAAACTGCGGGACGTGCAACCTGGAATACATCATTTAAGGTATGGACTGAGGTTCCAAAATCATTGTTTCAAGAAGCAATATCTAATATTAGAAAGAGAAAAGGATTAGCTCCAGATCCACCACGAATCACCGACTTTATCGACAAAGATTAAAAATAATTCATGGGATTTTGAGAATCTCTAATCTACTCCCACGAAGTGTGTTAGGTGTTTTGTCTTGCAAAATTTGTATTTAATACTGATGAACGATTTCTCAGTCTTAATCTTTGAAGATCTTATTTTTAATCAAGATGAAATGGAGTAACCTGAATCTTAATTTTCATATACATACAAACCATTATCTCCTAATTCTAATGGATGAACTTTTTCACTATGTTCTATTCCTCTTAGTTTTGTAATCTTGATTGTTCGTCTCATTTTATTGTCGATAATTTGATTGTCTAACTGGATTATTCCTAATGTTACAAACCATTCTAGTGGGGTCTCACTGTTTTCTGAAAATTCTGAAATCAAAAGCGATGTCACTTCAAAGTTTTCAAGGGATTGTATCATTCCCTGAAGCCCTTGTCTCATGTAAAATTTATCTGAATATTGCATTTCTAGGCTCGATATAGAATCAATTACAATTCTTTTTGCCTTTATCTTCTTGATACTGTTTAGGATAAATTTTGTCAAATGCTCAAATGGTATTTGTTCTCCCCGATAAAGTGAATCATCTTTTCCAATTATCTCGTCTTTAATCTTAAATGGCCTCAAGTCAATCATTAAGATTTTTCCTTTTTTAATCAAATCCTCAATGTCCCATCCAAATGTTTTACAGTCATTTTTTATCTCATCAACACTTTGAGATAAAGAGATGTAACCCCTGGCTCATCAAACTCTTTTGCACCAGAATAAACAAACTGTAAACCAAATGTTGTTTTACCACTACCTGGTGGACCTGAGACTACAACAGAACTATTCTTTTTGAGACCAACTGATAATGTTGAATCAAATCCTGGAATTCCTGTCTTTACAAAAGGTACATTTTGTTTTTTCTTTTGAATAATTTGTGACTTGAATGTAATACCGTATAATGCACTACCGCAAACCCCTACTACTAAAGATATCAAATCCCCTGCCAAAAAGTAAGTGGTTCCCACTAGTGATGCTAATAACCCTCCTGAGAATAGCATTTGAGGATGTGCTGATCTTGATTCGATTATAACTTGGGGTCTTGCCACTTTTTGTTGCACTATAATTTTTTGAGAAACCTGCGTTTTTGCAATGGGTATTTTTTCTACACATTTATCATGAAACCAAAAATTATTTTTTCTAATTGACTTTTCATCAAGTTTAATATGTAAACTACAATGATGACATTTAATCAAATCAGAAGATGGTATGATTTCTGGAATCACTTTAGGCTCTTCAATTATTGGTTTACATAACTTGAGCATCCTTTCAATGTATTGGTGATCAGATTTTGGAAGTGATGATTCTTTTTGTAGTTTCTCAATTACATATTGTGTTCTACCAAAATCTCCATACCCTTTTTCAATACATTCTTTGAGTTTTACAATAGTATGATCTTCTACCAATTACTTTTTTCTACATATTTTCAAATAATGGGTTGTGCATAACCAAATTTCTCTTAGATGTCAAATATTTGTACAATCAAAACATCCTCTAAACTTGACGGATACAATAAGAACTAGAAAATTCAATTAGACGCTAATCTTGAAGATCTTCAAACATGATTTACTTATTTTTGGTAATACCTACTCATTTGGAACAGGTTTTACAAGCATTTTTACCAGCATTTCAAAGATATTTTTATTTCTGTTGTTGAATCGAAACTCTATTTCTTTGAGATATGGATGAAAATATTGTTTGGGAACTCCTCTATAATGATACATCCAAGTTTTAGCATAACTCCAAAACCCTTCCATTCCATTGATGTGAGCATCACCTCTTACATACTCATCCATCCCATGAGATACGACCTTGTGCTTTCCCCTCATTATCAAAGATGCATATGCAGTGTAATCATTCGTGTAATACAGTGAACCTTTTCTAGTGTGTTTTTTGATTAATTCCATTAGAGTATCGTATTTTCTGTCAGGTACTGGAAACGTCATGACATGTCCGTTTCTCTTGTATATTCCAAACACTAACGTCTTGCCTTCAGCACCCCAACCACGCTTTCCTTTACGATGACCGCCAAACATTGCCTCATCTAATTCTAATTTCCCAGACAGTCTGAGATTAATCATTGATGAGTCATAGATTGCTTCTCGAAATATTCTAAATACATGCTCTATTGTTTTGAGACTGATCTCTGTATAGAACGTATTCTGTATGCAGGAACTCCAAGCGAGAACAAGTAGAGAAGATATACAATTGTATTTGGAGGAATTCTAATTTTTCCAAGATATGTT
>JACERO010000005.1 GCA_013911135.1 Candidatus Nitrosopumilus sp.
TTTTTTGCATGGCTCAAATGTGGATTTCATAGAACTGCAATCAGATACGAGAAGAATTGTGATAACTATCTTGGATTTGTTTACTTGGCATCAATTCTGATGTATTGGAGGGTTTTAGGATGAGTTGTGAAAAGAAAAAGGAAAATCAGTTTGAAAAAATCTGATATTCTATACATCTACTAGATTAAAGAAGTTCTTTCCAGATGCTGATTTTTCACTTACACATTTGACTGGGCCTAAAGGTATCTTTTTGTTATTGATATCATCTCTAAGTTTTTCGTTGTTAAATTTCTGAACAATTGCCACTCTTGTTGTATGAAATTTGTTTTCTTGTTTTCCTTCAATTTCAAAACTTTCTTTTGTAGTGATCTTAATTCCTTTAGTTACTTCTTCACCTTGCGTATAATTGGAGTCTTCAATGAATGTCACAGTAAATGACTTGTCTCCAATTTTAGCTAGTGATGCTGAATCTCCTGTTGTTTGGTAATCTGCTAAAGTTGCTATATGGTTTCACCTCCTATATTTTTCAATACTGAAACAATACTGTCAAATCCATAAAAGGGATATTGGGTAGTATGCAATAACCTCAAGATTTATTCTCCTGTAGTTGATTACCGTATCCAGTCCAACCTTTTCTTTCTTTCCTGGCATAACCTTCAAACATTTTACGGTTTGGAATATTCTTTGTTGCCTCTTCAAAAAGTTCTTTGAATATGTTATTGGTTTCTCAGAATGTCTAGTAACTGATGCTTCTATAAAATTTGGTAGTTTACATCTAAATGGGTCTATTTTTCCTCTTACCCCCCCCCACTATACAATGCTCCATTTCACCTGCAAACTAATAACCTAACCCTCTACCACCAAAGATATTTTTTGGAATTAGTTTATGCCAAGAGATCATTGTTTTGTATGTAAATCCTAATCTTTCCAAGATTTGTAGTTGGACTATTTCATAAAGTAATGGAACTGGAACCCACATGAAAGCTACAGAGTTTTTTGCAATTATTTTTTTAAATTTTGGAACTTCTTGCTCTAAAATTAGTTTAGGTGCAAGTGTGGGATATTGATTTTTAGCTCCTGCGGTTCCTGTTATTCCTATTGATTGATTTTCATATCCCCAAGGAAAATCAAATTCTAATACATTCCATTGTCCTTTTGGTATTTTTACTATTGTAGGTTTTCTTGATTGGATTTGTAATTTCTGATGAACTGTGTTTACTGACTTCTTTTTAGAATCAAGATCTTCTAGTAACTGTTTATATTTTTTGGGTGCTTTTTTCACAGTTTTACTAATATCTATGATTTTACCTGCTTGGCCTGTACTTATACCTGTAAGTTGTGCTACAATATCTCTTGTCTTTCCTGTTGAAAAGGGTGCCAAATTGGCACCCTTTTTTGGTCTGTGACCAATTCTGGTTTTTTCTACATATTTAGCAATGTCAACAATATCAGAAATTGCAAAGTTTTCTCTTTCTGTATTTTCTGAGATTTCACATAATTTTGTATCAACTTTTGTAGGATCAATGATTATACATGGAATCTTTTTCCAACCTAATTCTTTACATGCTTTTAGTCTACGAAATCCAGCAACTAACACATTGTTTGTATCAATTACTATATGTTGTAACAAACCTTTTTCTATAATATCATTCTTGAGGGATTTTATATCATCAACTTTTTTACGAAATCTTTCATTGACTATGATTTCAGATATTGTAATTAAACGATTCATGTATAGTATCGCCTTATTTCTTTATGACAGTTAGTACATTGGATTATTGTAACATCAGTAAATGGTATTTTACACTGTTCTAATGTTTCATGTTTGTATATACCATAATTTAGAAAGATTTTTTGTTCAGGCGGCAGTTTAGCGTAATTGTTTTTAGGTGTAATGTTATCAGAAATATTAGAAAGTGAATCAGTTAGTCCGATCGGGTTTTGGACTAGGTTTCTATCATTAGAAACCTCTAATTGCCAAGTATTCATCATTTTCACTTTCTGATTTTGTTTTGAAGATTTCTCTTCTACTTGGCTCATGTATAGAGGAATATACTATCCTCTTTATTAAAGTATAGTTTTTTCTTCTATACATTAATAAAACAATAAATTTATCTTAATACATGAATCCAGGATTACCTGAAAAATATAGAGAAAAGGTAAAAGAAAGGAGATTAGTAACATGTCAGGATTGTGGACATGTAATTGCAACAAGGTATAAGAGGCCAAAGTGTAGTAAATGTGGATTTTACAATAATAATTAATAAACTGACAGTTATTCAAAACTTTTTTTGTTATTCTAAGTTCTTTTTCATCTCTTCAAACATTTTTTTGGTGATTTCTCCTTGAGCATATCTTGTTTTCAGGATTATTAGCGGATCTACATATGATGTGGATGAACTTTCCTTTTTTGGAGTCAGTTTGTCTTTAGTTAAACCACCCTTTAACATATCTTTATTTTTAATAATCATCGGTTTGTTGTAATAAGGTAACTTTTCTATAATTCCTGTAATTTGCTTCTTTTTTCTTTCTGCAATCAATGTAATAACACTAAAATTCTGATTTCCATAATCATTAACATAACTAAATAATATTGAAAATTTGTAACCACCACCCATATTACATTTTCTTTAATCCATTGAAAACTGATTATATCCTCATGCATAATGACATTTTTGTAATTGGAATTAGGCATGTAGAAAATAAGTCTTTGATTGGTGATGAATATTTCACCAGCTCCAGTGAGAGTGATGTGAAATTGAACTTTGAAAGTATCAATCCATTGCTCGTCTTCTAATCTAATAATTTTATCTCCTAGTGGATCCTTTTTCTTGTTGAACAATTAACTATACTTTGATTTCAATGATTAAAACATTGTTGATATTTATTGATTCACATAATCCCAGTTCTTATGATAACACATGAAATTTGAGGCAAACTTGCAGATTGCATCATCTCAGAAATACGCTGACTTTTACATTCTGGCAAGACAAAACGACAAGATATCTCAGTTTAAGGAACAGACGGTCTTTGTCTCATGTGATGATTTCAAATTTGATCTGGCATTTCCCGCAAAAGTACATTTTTCATCCCCGCATGGAAACGATTTGTACACGTATAATATTCCAAAACGGTTCATCCATGATATTGCTACAGCAGTAGCAAAAACAAAACGCATGAGAGGATACACTGTAACTATAACACCTGATTCAAGGCTTAATTGATACTCCATCTTTGTCATTGGATGGATTTATTAATATTGATAATTTAGGGCTAACATGTCACAAACTCCTATGCTTTGTAAATGCACGCCTAGTGACTTTTACAACCATTGAAGGGGAAGTTGTATGTAGTTGTGGTTTGGTTGTAGGAGAAGACCACATCTACACTTCAAGTAATATTTCAAAAACAAATCTTGCACAGGATTATCAGTTAGGTGGAAAGAAGACTGGAAAATTCATTAACCAGTACTCTGAATTATCCATGATTTCAAATATTTGTCATTCATTAGATCTTCCAACATACGTATCACATGATGTTTGGAAATGGTATCATAGAATTAATGGTATTTAGATATGACAAGAACAAAGATTATTTTTCTTGTAGTATACACAATGTGTAGATACAATACAATTCCATTAGATGAAGAAAGATTACAAAGTATAATTCAAACTTTTTTACATGTACAAAATACACCAAATTCATTAAAAGTAATATCAAAATCATTGTCATTTTTAGATGAAGCAGGGATTCCAATTTTACAAAAAATAGGATTCACTGAATTTTTAAAAAACGATTACAAATTTTTATTATTCTCTAAATTGAAATCATTAGAGGAAAAATATCCAGAAGAAGTAATTACACAAATGCGAAAGTGTTGTTTTGAATTGTTTCCTAAAATGTCTGACACCCCACAATCAATGAAAAAAGTTATAAAAATATCTATGAAGAGGTGTGGCATTTGTTAAGATCAACAACTGAAAACTTTCCAATATTATCTGTTTTGATTCATAGACTTAGCGTAGTTGAGAAAATTGCAAAGCAAACTGACATGTTTTGTGATATTGCAAATGTTTCACAAAGAGAACTACCATTACCTATAGTTGGATGTGTGAAAGAACATTTCTATCTTTTATCAGGATTTGATGTTTTTTATGGAGTTCAAAAATCTAATCTAGATAATATCGAGTGTACTATACATGATTTTGATACAGAAGTAGAATTTTTAATTGAACACGTAAGATTAAATAAAAATCCAACTGTGTTTAATCCATTAAGCTTATTTCCATTAATTGAATTCATAAAAACAAATGGTGTCAGTGATGAACAAATTAGTGGATTACTACAAATTCATAACACAATTTATGAAAAAATAATTAATCAAAATTTACATTCTGATACAATAAAAAAATTATCTGAACTTTATTCTTTTCTTGCAGAGAATTTGACACAGCCAAATATTCCATTTTATGCAATTAAACTAATTGCACAATGTGATTTATCAGAACAAACAAACGCAGTTGAGTTAATGCGAAAACTTGTTACTGCCATACAAGTAAAAGATACCAAATTTATTTTTCCTTCTTATGAAGAATTAAAGATTCAGTTAGAGAATCCAGAATTTTATCAAGCTAAACATGAATCAGTAATAATTAATCCTAAAGGCGATGCTACTTCAACAACAGAAATAAAAATATCTTTGAAATGCTGGTAAAAATGCTTGTAAAACCTGTTCCAAATGAGTAGATATTACCTAATTTAAATTAGCTAAATTATAATTTTGTTTAACTTGTCAAGTGAAAATAATTCTGATGAAATTCCTGTAGATGTGGTATCTGAAAATGAACCTGATTCTTCTGAAGAATCAAAACTAACAGAAATAACTATTGAAGAATTATCAAAATTATTAGAGTTAGAAAAACAAAAAGTATCAGAACATGAAGAAAAATTGAAACATGTTTTAGCAGACTTTCAGAATCTCAATCGAAAAACCCAATCTGATATAGAAAATGGCGTTAATACTAAAATTGATAAATTTGTCTTAGATTTTTTAAAAATATATGATGATTTTATTAGAGCAAAAGACGTTTTTTCTGAAAGTAAAGTCAATTCTGATGGTCTAAATTCTATTTTGAAAAATATGAATTCATTGTTGAAAAAATATAATGTAAGCCCAATTGATGCGTTAGGAGAAATTTTTGATCCTAATTTTCACGAAGCCATATCTACTATTACTGATTCTAATTTAGATGATAACACAATTACAAAAGAGATCAGGAAGGGATATATCTCTAAAAATAGGGTTATAAGACCAACATTAGTAGAAATTTCAAAAAAAGGATGATAAAATATGGCTAAAATTATTGGTATTGATTTGGGAACAAGTAACTCTGCTGCTGCAGTTGTTATGGGTGGTAAACCAACAATTATTCCTGCTGCAGAAGGAGCTACTGTAGGTGGAAAAGCATTTCCATCAGTTGTAGCATTTTCTAAAGACGGTGAACTTTTAGTTGGGGAACCTGCACGAAGACAAGCAGTAACAAATCCTGATAACACTATTGTTGCAGCAAAAAGAAAAATGGGTTCTGATCATACTTTTAAAATTCAAGATAAAGAATACAAACCTCAACAGATCTCTGCCTATATTCTACAAAAAATCAAAAAAGATGCTGAAGCATTTGTTGGTGAGTCTGTGGAGAAAGCAGTAATTACAGTTCCTGCATATTTTGATGATAATCAACGTCAAGCAACTAAAGATGCTGGAACGATTGCAGGACTTGATGTAGTCAGAATTATCAATGAACCAACAGCTGCATCTTTGGCATTTGGATTAGATAAAGCAAAAGAAGACATGAAAATTCTTGTCTTTGATTTTGGTGGCGGTACATTAGATGTTACAATTATGGAAATGGGTGGAGGTGTCTTTGAAGTACTAAGTACATCTGGAGATACTCAGTTAGGTGGCACAGATATGGATGCAGTTCTAATTGATTATATTTCTGATGAATTTAAGAAAAAAGAAGGCATTGATCTTTCTCAAGATACAACTGCAATGACAAGAATTAGAGAAGCTGCTGAAAAAGCCAAAATTGAATTATCGACAGTTATGGAAACAGATGTTAATTTACCCTTTCTTGCACATGATCAATCAACAGGTGCCAAAAATCTTGAATTAAGAATAACTAGGTCCAAACTGGATGAATTAGTTGGACCAATTGTAGAACGATGCAGGCATTCTATAACAAAAGCACTTGAAGATGCCAAACTCTCTAACTCTGATATTAAAAAAATAGTAATGATTGGTGGACCAACAAGAATGCCATTAGTTAAAAAATTTGTTAGTGAAGTTGTTGGTAAGGAAACTGAATCCGGAGTTGATCCTATGGAAGCTGTAGCAATGGGAGCAGCAATACAGGCAGGAATTATTGCTGGAGATGTTACTAGTGATATAGTTTTACTTGATGTTACTCCACTAACACTAGGAATTGAAACTTTGGGTGGAGTTCGAGAACCATTAATTGAAAGAAATACAACAATTCCAACTTCCAAGAGTAAGGTTTTCACAACTGCAGCTGATAACCAGACAGCTGTAACTATTCATGTTGTTCAAGGTGAACGCCCAATGGCAACTGACAATGTTTCATTAGGAAGTTTTAATCTAACTGATCTACCACCAGCTCCTAGAGGAGTTCCTCAAATTGAAGTAAAATTTGATATTGATGCAAATGGAATAATTAATGTCACAGCAAAAGATCTTGGAACACAAAAGGAAGCAAAAATTACTATTGAATCTTCATCAAAACTATCTAAAGAAGAAATTGAAAAATTAAAAGAAGATGCAGAAAAATTCTCTGATGAAGACAAAAAGAAGAAAGAAAAAATTGATCTTAAAAATGAAGCAGAGAGTTATATTTACACTACCGAAAAATTAGTTAACCATGATCTAAAGGATAAAATTTCTCAAGAACAAGGAATAAAAATTACTGATGCTGTAAAAGAAGTCAAAGAAGTTTTAGATAAAGAACCAACTGAATTACAGCCTAAACTTGATGCATTACAATCTTTAGTTAATGAAGTAACAACTGAACTTTACAAAAATGCATCACCACCTCCTGGTGCAGAAGGACAACAAAGTGCTGGTGCAGAAGACCAAACAACAGAATCTTCTTCAACTGATGAAACAAAAACCAACTAATTTTTCAAATTCAACCATTTATACAATAATTATGATTAAGGAATAAATCATGTCTGCAAAACGAGATTACTATGAAGTTTTAGGAGTTACAAAATCATCTTCTGTAGATGAAATCAAACAACAGTATAGAAAATTGGCATTAAAATTTCACCCAGATCGTAACAACTCTTCAGAGGCACCAGAGCATTTCAAAGAAATCTCTGAAGCATATGCTGTTCTTTCTAATACTGAAAAAAGGCAACTCTATGATCAACATGGACATGCTGGTGTAGATGGCAGATATAGTAGTGAAGATATTTTTCAAGGTGCACGTGGAAATTTCAGTGATATATTTAGTCGTGGAGGTGGAGGATTTGATTCCATTTTTGAATCAATCTTTGGTCGTGGAGGAGGATTTGGTTTTAGTCAACAACGTGGTTCTGATATTCTCTTTGAAACCTCAGTAACTTTAGAGGATGTTCTTCATGGAAAAAAAATAGAAATTAATCTACAAAAACAAATCCAATGCGATATTTGTCATGGTTCTGGTTGTAAACCTGGTACTAACAAGAAAACATGTGCTACATGTAACGGTCAAGGACAAGTACGACAAACTCGTAACATGGGATTTGCTTCATTTGTAACAACTGCACCATGTCCTACTTGTAGAGGTCAAGGGTCTATTATTGAAACTCCCTGTGGAGATTGTAAAGGACAAGGTAAGAAACAAGGTTCCAAAAAAGTTACTTTTGAAATTCCACCTGGAATTGATTCTGGTGATTATACTGTTCCAGAAGAAGGAAATGAAGTTCCTGGTGGGTCTAATGGTGATTTGATTGTTAGAGTCAGAGTCCAACCCCATTCCAAATTCAATAGAGATGGAAAAGATATTTTCTATGATCAGGATGTCTCAATGGTTGATGCTGCATTAGGTTGCGAAATTGTGGTTCCAACCTTGGAAGGTACAGAAAAAATTAAAGTTAATTCCGGTAGTCAACCAAATACAATTATAAAATTAAAAGGAAAAGGAGTTTCCCATATCAATTCTAGAGGTAAGGGAGATCAATATGTGCGAATTGTAGTAAATATTCCAAAAAAACTCAATAAACACCAAAAAAACCTTCTAGATGAATTCCAAAAAACTAGTGACTAATTGAGATAAAATGAAAATTGCCTTAGATGTAATGGTGTACTTGCGGATGTAATAAAATCTTGGTTAAATTATAGTAATACAATTAGACCAAAACTCTCTAAACATGATATTACTGATTGGGATTTTTGGAAGAAATTTTAGATCAATCGCTATGATTTTTACGCTGAATTAAGTTCCTGTTGGAAAAATTGGAGTTCTATTCCTACTACTGAAGAAAATTTATCATCTGCTACAAAAGATCTTTCAAATATAGGTCAAGTAGATATTGTTACTGCAAGAGAACGTTCTACTGATTCTTTTGTAAAAAATTGGCTCAATCATCATAATATTTCATATGATAATTATGTGTCCGTAATTGATGGACCGATGAAGACTAATTTAGATTATGATGTGTTTATTGATGATTCACCTCTAAATGCAATAAACATTATTCAGCATAATAAAAAAATGATTCTATATTCACAACCATGGAATAAACATATTTCAGATAATCACATTCATAGAATTTCAAATCTTTCAGAGGCAATAGAAAAAATAAAACTAATTTAATCTTTTACAACTTTTTTAATAATAACTTGATGTCCACTTCTTACATGAATAGAATGAGTTGTTTTTAATAACTCTCCAATTTTGTCTTCATTGTAGAATTTAATATTGTAGCTTCCAAGTGTTTTTTTACAATTTATACAATATACTTCTCTAAATTCCATTCCATCACTTGATTAACTGAATGTGTTTGTTTCATGTATAATAAAGAAACTTATTCTAGATTTCAAAAATTTACAATGTGGGAGTCGCCCAGCCTGGTCAACGGCGTAAGGTTCAGATCCTTATCTTCTAGGAGTTCGTGGGTTCAAATCCCACCTCCCGCACTAACTATTTCCATTAGATTATTTTTCAACCAAATATGCTGTACCGCGATTGGTTTGATAGCTTCCAGCTGAGCTCCCAATTGATACTGCACACAAATCTTTAGGATCAATTCCTGTCTGCTCAGTTGTTGTCTTCTTTACTTTTCTATTACTCCATACAAAAAAACATACGGCAACTCCAACCATAATACCAGATATTGCATACATTATTGTAATCTGAGAATCTCCTTCACCGGCATTATCTCGAATAGTGAATATCTCGATTTCTCCAAGATAATCTTCATTTACATATCCTTCAATGATTATGGTTGCATCATCTTGGGATTCTATTGATTTTATGAGATATTGTTCTCCATCAATCACAAATTTTTCTTGATGAATTTTGTCTTGGCACACTTCACTGAAAATTGTACAAATACCCATGGAATAGTTTGTAATGATATTTCCTGAGAATTCATAATCCTTAACTTCGCTCATTTTGGAAGTAGGATCAAATATAGACTCCCATTCTGAAAGTGGTAATTCAGAGAGGCCACTTGTATCTACTAGTTTCAATTCTAATATTTTCATGGCATCTGATTCTGAAATATACTCTAGTGTATTTGTAATCTGACTGCAAAAGCAGATTTGGGGGAGTTGATATCATATATGCCAGATTCTGTTTCCACTGGAATCTCTTTGAGAATCTTAAATCCCCTCCATTGTGAATCAAGAGTAGCAGAATTTCCAATAAAATGATTCTGCATGGTAGGACGCAATATCATGTTGTATTCTAGGGTGACTGAATCTTTTTGAGGACGAATAACGACAGTATATTCCCCATTAATGTCAGTCACTTTGACAAAGGATTTTTTTTGCAACTCTGAATTTATTAAATTAACTAGTGTTGCAGCGTTCTCTGAATTAATGTCAAATGTTATTTTATGTTGCACATCACCAATTAGTTCTGCTAATTTACTGTTCTCATCATACTGTATTTTTATTATTCGCACAAATTGAAAAGTTGGGATAAATTTTTCTGAATTTTTTGCAATTCCTGCATTTAGCTGAACTGCATGTACCGGAATGATTGAAGTCACAATTACTAGCACAACAAACAATGAAACATATTTCATTGACATACTTTGTATAACAAAATTTTAGTATAAAATAAAGACACAAAATTATTTTTTCTGAGAAAACGTTTCTGTTTTTTTATATCATTTCTGTTAATCATCTTTATGCAAAAAAACTATGCAATCTTTGCAGGAATATTTTTTACAGCAATGTTGGGAATTATAGCACAACCAGCATTTGCAGAGTACAATGATCTTGACAAGGGATTGTATAAACAAATGGAAAAATCCGGAGATAAAGTTGTGATTGCAACAAAGGAGGGTCAATTGGTCCAGGAGTTCCAGTCTTTGCTGTAGATGGAGTACTTGGCGCCTCTCTTCTGTCAGGTGGAATCTTTGGAGGAACTGCTGCAATGTTTTTCATCAGAGGAAGAAAGGGCAAATATGCAGCCATGGGCAGGGAATAAATCCCTTTTTTATATCTAATTTTTGATCGAGTATTTAAAGAAAAAATATTTTCTCAGAAAAAAGAAAGTATGGCATTTCTTAAGTATCATTTTGACGTATTATACAGTAATGCCGAATCAGTTTTCTCAATTATTGTGCATGGATACAATAAGGAATGCAAATAATCATCTTGAGCCCGGAGAACGAGTTATGCTTGCTTGTGAAAACAATACACCAAACTCAACAGTAAATTCTGCAATGTCTATTCATAAAGATCATGATTATACTCTATGGATTGAATTTCATGAACATCGTCTATCTGAAAGAATTATTGGAATCTATTCAGATCCAACAAAGCGTCAAATTCTTTTGTTAATAGACCAACCTATTTCAAAAGATGAAATACTAAAAAAATGTGGAAAATCACAATCTTCAGTATACCGCAAGTTCAATGAGCTATTACAATTGGGTATTATTTTGCCAGTTGGATATACTAAAACCTTGAACCGTGTACGACTATACGACAAGATAATATCAAAAGCTGAGTTTAGTGTATCTACAAAAATAAGTCAGATAAGACTTCAGATAAACTTGTCACGTTTACCAGAACATCCAATAGAGGAGCCTGTTTATCCATGACTGCAATGGAAACTCTTCTAGCATCTTCTTTTGAGAAGACGTTTTCAGAATTTGCTGATGTTGATGAAATTAAACAAATAAAAAATTCGCTGTTTGAACGATATCATATGACATTATTGTCATCCATTAAAGATTTTAAGAAATTTGAATCAATTACAGAACAAGTTCTAGGTGGTAGTGGAACACTGTTAATTAAAAAAACATTTGACCAGATTTGTCATCTTGAATCAAAACTTTATCATATAGTTGAGATAAAAGATGAATCTCTAAGAAATGCAATTTTGTTATCTTTTGAAGAACCAACAAAAAAACATATTTTAGATATTGCATTTGATTATCCCCTCACACTTTGGGAGATTGCAGCTAAAACAAAAATGCAAGCAAAGATTTCAGAAAATATTTCATATCTGATTTCATGGGGATTACTTGCAACATGTGATTCAGAAGATTCTGAGGACAATAAGAAATATTATTCTACAATAGACAGCTTTTCAGTAAATATTGAAGATGGGCAATTTCAAATGTATGTTACAATTAACGATATTTTAAATCTAGAACCTCTAAAATCAATTTCCTAGGCACGAAATTCTCTTTTCAAATTGATAAATTCTAATCTTAACGTATGAATTATTGTTAGTATTTGAACATTGACAAGATTTTTTTTTATGAGAATTAATTGCCTGATTTATCTTTGATTATGAGTATATCATATCATGAGTGTTGTCGGAATGTATATGCTAAATACCCCACAATACAATCATGAAAAAATTCATCAAGCATTTGATATGCTGTATTTGGATAGGAAAAATCAATTTCGTGAATTATCTCAAGTGCTTCTTAGTGACAAGGCACTAAAAGTCATGCCAAACTGGAAAGAATTTGTTTTAAATTTTTGCTTGGATGTTGAAGAGGCATTTAAGACATGGTCTGGCCAAAATTCTCTTCTAACAAGTTCTCCACAAAAAGCTTTGACGTTGTTACGACAACTAGGACATGACAAAACATCTATAAATCAACTTGTCCATCTACTTAACATGTCATACAATCTTTCAGTTGAATTCAAAGAGATCTATAGGAGACTAAAATAATATCTTCTTGATTTTTTTCTAACTTTGTTTAGATTTACTAGATTAGACAAACTCTAAAATTATATTAAATTAAAACTATTTTTTGTATCTAACTAATTATCATTAACTCATTATAATGAGTATCATAATATAGAATTTCTATTTTTTGGTAAAATTCAATTTTCATCAAAGGATATTAGTAAATTTATAATTATTCTATTATGCAAATGAATTTACTTTTTGATAGTAATACTTATAGCGTTTACAAAAATCTTAACACTGTGAAATTTATTTTTTTGATTATTGTTGCATCTTTGTTAGTATTTGGAATAGTTTCTTTGTCATATGCAGCAGATTATCCTTCTCCAAACAAACAGTTGCAACAGGGAATTTCATCTGAAGATATAATGTGTAATGGAGATCTAGTTTTACTAATTAAAAACAATGGAAATCCAGCATGTGTAAAAGAAGATAATGTTTTTAGATTATTACAAAGCGGTTGGGCAGAAAAAATTATTCCAAAAAAGGAATCTATTCCATTTAATCCTCAAGTAAAATCTGATACTTGGAATGATCAAGATTCTGTGTCAAATGAATCACTATCTGCTTCTAGTGCTCCTGCTATTCCACCCCTAGAAAGAGCTCCTGCCCCATCATATTCAAGTGAGCCTACAGCTGATTCATGGTCTTCTGGTGAATCTATAGGGTTTGCAGTTGGTGGGGCACAAGATATTAACAATTTTAGAGAAAATATAGCAAATGAATTCCTTCCATTACATACAGATATCACGTATGAGGGTCTGTTCTATGACTATTACTTTGATACAGGTTCAGTAACCCAAGAATGTGAAAAACTATTTTGTCCATCATACAGCTATGCCATATCAAAAGATCCATTCTCAAATAATGACGAATACTATCTTTCAGTCGGATTAAATTCAGGATTAAAAGAATCTGATTTTCAGAGAAAGAATCTGAATCTTGTTGTGGTTCTTGATATTTCAGGTTCAATGAATTCACCCTTTAACAAATATCATTATGATTCATTTGGAAATCAAATACTACGTGATGACTATACAGACAATGACATTAAAACAAAGATGCAACTTGCAAACGAATCAGTTGTAGGATTATTAGACCATCTAAATGATGATGATATTTAGGTGTAGTTCTTTTTGATGGAAGTGCTCATTTGTCAAAACCATTAGAAAATATGAGATTTACAGACAAAGAAAAACTCAAAGAAAATATTTTGAATATTCACTCTTCAGGTTCAACAAACATGGAGGCAGGTATGAAATTGGGTACATCATTGTTTGATGAATTTACAAATGTTAATTCCAATGAATATGAAAACAGAATCATCTTTTTGACTGATGCAATGCCCAATCGTGGAAATACTTCTCAGCAAGGATTGTTTGGAATGATATCTGAGAATTCTAAAAACAAAATCTATACTACATTTATTGGAATTGGAGTTGATCTTAACACAGAACTTGTTGAGGAGATAACCAAAGTACGTGGAGCAAATTACTATTCAATTCATTCTGCAAGTGAGTTCAAAAATAGAATGGTTGACGAGTTTGAGTTTATGGTAACTCCGCTTGTGTTTAATCTTCTTCTAAATCTTGATGCAAATGGATACAATATCAAAAAAATCTATGGTTCACCAGAAGCTGATGAGTCAACTGGCCAAATTATGAAAATAAACACCTATTCCCATCAAAAACCAAGGATGGCCAGACTAAAGGTGGAATTGTTCTACTAAAACTTGAAAAGACCTGATGATTCTAGTCTTGTACTAAAGACAAGTTATGAAAACAGGGTTGGAGAATTAGGAGGAGAACAAATTACTATAGAATTGGGCTCTCTCAAACATCAAACTATTATGAAAATTCTGGAATTCAAAAGGGAATTTTATTATCAAGATATGCAGAACTCATGAAGACATGGGTATATGATGAAAGAATGTCACAAAGTGGGAGTGATGATATCCTATTACCATTGGTATATTATGAACACGGAATACACATCCCAGACTATGTCAAATCAAAAAGTCTTAGACAATGGGAGCGCCAATCAATGTCATTGCAAGTATCAGATCAATATGAAAAACTAATTGCAGAATTCAATGAATACTTTAATCAAGAAATGACTGCAATTGATGATGATACACTACAGCAAGAAGTAGATATACTAAACAAACTAGAGAATTACTAAGATTACTTCTTAACATTGCTAGAATATTGCAAATTCCTCTTATTTTGATATAATTTATGTATCCCTACATGTAAAGTGCGAATCCCACTTATCTCACTACAATCAAATACTTGCTAATTTTTTCTTGATATTTTTTAAAAGAAGTTTGTTTACTGTTTCACCAGAGGCTTTACCTCTTAATTCCTTCATGGCAATTCCCATGAGTGGTCCAATAGCTCTTTCTTTTTGATTTTTAATAATATCTTGATTCTTTTCAACTATTTCTTCAATAATTTTCTCCAAATCTGATTCATTTACAGCCTCAATTGCAGTATTTTTCATTGCTTCTTCAATAGTATTGGCTTTTCCAGCCATAATATTTTCAAAAATTATCTCAATTGATTCTTTGGCAATTTTTCCTACTTCTAACAATTCAAATGATTTTACAATATTTTCATTTTGTAATAAATTAGAATTTAATCCACTTCTCTCTAAATTAGTAATTGTAGAGCAAAGTACAGATGCAACAAATGTAGGACTAACTTTAGTTTTTTCAACAATTTTTTCAAATAATTCTATGTATCGTGAATCAAAAATCTGTTCTGTAAGTTGTGAATTAATTTCATATTTTGTTTGTAATTCTTTTATAGATTCATCCCATGATTTTGGTATATTTTTTTTTGCATCTTCTAATTCTTCTTTTGAAATAATAATTGGAGGAATATCTGTCTCAGGATACATTCTTGCAGCACCAGGTCTAGGTCTAAGAAATTTTGTTTCGCCTGTTTGAGTAGCTAATCGTGTATCTATTGGTATACCTTCATTTTTGATGTGTTCAATTCTTAAAATTATTTGGTCAACAATAGTATGAATTTTTTCTTCAGGAATAGCTAATATCAAAAATCCATCATTTTCATTAATTTTTAGAAATTCTTTTAGATTTTCTAGATCTGATTCTTCTACTCCATAATTAGGTAATTCATCTGAATGAAAAACACCACCTAGACCAAAAAATCGTACTAATTCTGCTACTTCTTTTCCTAATCTTATGCCTTCATATGGTGAATATCCAAACATTCCAGCCATATTTCTAAAAGATACGGCAAAAATTTTCTGATTTTTCTTTATGGCATTCTGAATAATCTTTGATTTACATTTTGAAAATAATTCTGTAATGTCTTTTCTATCATCATTATAGTTATGCATCCAATTTTTCTCTTGTAATTTTTTTGAAATTTTTAGTAATCCATGCTGTCTTTTTGCCTCATATTCTACAACTTTTTCTAATTGTTCTAATTGCTGCACTCCTTTTACTTCAATGACAACTCCTCCTTCTTTGATTGATACATTCACATCTTGTCGGATTGAACCTAGACCTCGCTTCACTTTTTTGGTACTTCTCAAAATTCTTCCTAAAGATAATGCAATTTTTCTAACTTCTTGAGGTTTTACTTCAAAAGGTTCTGTTGCAATTTCTACTAAAGGCACCCCGAGACGTTCTAAACCATATTTTCTTATTGATCCTTCTTCCCCTAGGATTTTAGCAGCATCTTCTTCAAGACAAATTGATTGAATTCCTATCTTTGTTCCATCTACATCATAAAATCCACCCTGTGAAATTAACATCGTACGTTGGAATCCAGTTGTATTGGAACCATCAACAACTGTTTTTCTCATAGGATAAATTTCACTAAAAATATTTGATTTTAATGCAGAAGCAATAATTAATGAAATTTTTCTTGCATCCTTATCTAATTCATGTGGAGGTTCCTCATCTTGCTCTACTAGACAGCTACTTTCTGGGTTTGCATAATACATTATTGTTTTTGATTTAGATTTTTCAAATAATGCAGCAGGATCAAACTCTCCCAATTCACTTTTTGATGCTCGTAATTTTCTCTGAAATTTTATAAAATATTCATCTGACTCTATTGGCGTACAATTACAAAACAACTTTTTGTTAGTTGCTAATTGCTGATGAATTTCTAGTCCTACTTTTACTCCAACATCATTTATGGAAAATTCTGACATTCTATTCTCCTATCTAACTTGATAATTCCGATGCAATATTTTCAAGCATAATTTTCTTCATTTCTTCTCCATTCTGAACATTTCCCATTGTCCACATTGCTTTTACTAGTGCTACTTCTGGAATCATATTTTCTAATGGAATTATGCCTAAATCAAGCAAATCTCGTCCACTTTCATACACTGTCATTCTAATTCTACCATCAATACATTGAGAAGTCATACCTAGAAAGATTCCTTTTTCATTTGCTTTTTTTACACTTTCATACATTGTATTTCCAATATGACCTAATCCGGTTCCTTCAAAAATTATTCCTTTATACCCCATCTCAATAATTTGATCTAATAACTTAGGATTGTATCCAGGATAATATTTTACTAAAGCAACACGTGTGTCTAGTTTAATTCTTGGTTGAAATTCATTAATTTTGAAAAAATTTTCAGAAATATTTTTTTGAATTTGATTCTCTGCAATAATGAATGCAGGATTATCTCCAATTGTTTGGAATGCTCCTCTTTTACTTGTATGATTTTTTCTTACTCTTGTTCCAACATGACATGCTAAAGTGTCATCATTTTCATCTTGATGCATAACAATGTAAACTCCTTTAGTATTACTTTTTGTGATAAATTTTGTTGCTCCAATCAAATTTAATGCTGCATCTGATGAAGCACGATCTGATGATCTTTGAGATCCAACCAATACAATTGGAATTGGAAATCCTGCAAGTGCAAATGAAAGAAAAGATGATGTATAATGCATGGTATCTGTACCCTGGGCAATAATAATTCCTGAATAATCTGATTTAGAATACTCATTAATTTTTTCAGCTATTTGTAACCAATGCTCTGGCATTATATTTTCAGAATATTCTAACAATAGAGCTTCTGCATCTATATTTGCAATTTTAGCAAGTTCTGGAACAGACGAATTCAATTCCTCAGCTGTTAATACAGGTGTAACTGCTCCTGTTCTATAGTTAATTTTGCTTGCAATTGTTCCTCCAGTTGACAATAACAAAATTTTTGGCAATCCTGCAACTTTTTCTAGTTTTTCATCTTGTTGAACAATTATTTCAGCAGATTTGATTTTCTCAATTTTCTCAATTTTCTCTATTTTTTCAATTTCTAAACCAATATTGTAACCACTTCTTAATTTCAAAACAATATGTTTATCGTCACTGTGTTCATATCTTGGCATTATTATGCCTGAATAAGTGATATCTGCCAATATCTTAACAGAATCTCCAACTGAAACCTGATTTGTCTTTAGGAATTCTAATGAATCTCCCTCATATCCTCTATATTCTGACATTTACGAGAATTAGATTTGTTATTTTATTAAAACTACCTGTAATAGGAAGCTACTAGTTTTTCGCCCAACTTTAGGTCTTTTTGTTCTCTGACTTTCTTTACTGATTTTTCAAAGTGTTCCATAGTTACTTTGGCATCAATACTTTGTTTCTCAATATCTTTGACATCTGGATGCTTATCTAGGAACTCATGAATGATTAAAGAAACTGCAGTATTTGCAATTGCTGCTGTATCTGCACCACTTAGTCCATCAGTTAGATCAGCAAGTTTCTCAAAATCAACGATTTGAGAATTATTTCCCTCAGTAATCATTGGTATTTCTGCAGCACTAATTTTCAAGATGCTTTTTCTGCTTTCTTTATCTGGTAACGGAATTTGAATAATCTTATCAAATCTACCTGGTCTTAACAATGCAGGATCAATCATGTCTGCTCTGTTTGTTGCAGCTAAAACTATAACACCGTGCATATTTTCCATTCCATCTAATTCTGTAAGTAATTGACTAACAACTCTTTCACTTACTGCAGTTTCTCCTCCTGCTCCTCTGATTGGTGCTATTGAATCAATTTCATCAAAGAATATTACACATGGTGCAGACTGACGTGCTCTTTTGAAAATTTCTCTTATGCCTCTTTCAGATTCACCTACCCATTTTGATAAAAGTTCAGGACCTCTCACTGAAACAAAGTTTGCTTCACTTTCTGTAGCAACTGCTTTTGCAAGTAAAGTTTTTCCTGTACCACTTGGTCCATGAAGTAAGATGCCTCTTGGCATTTTATGTCCTAATTTATCATAAAGACCTGGATATTTCATTGGCCATTCAACAGCTTCTTGTAGCTCTCGTTTGACTTCCTCTAAACCTCCAACATCTGTCCACTTTACGTCTGGATTCTCAATGAAGACTTCTCTCATTCCAGATGGTATTACTTCAATCAATGCTTTTGAAAAGTCCTCCTGATTTACAATTAGTTTATCCAAAGTTTCTGGAGGAAGTTTCTCTTCTTGTAAATCAAGAATAGGTAATAGTCTTCTCAAACATTTCATTGCAGCTTCTTTACAGAGATATTCTAAATCTGCGCCAACATATCCGTGGCTTACTGATGCGAGTTTATCTATATTGACATCATCTGTTAATGGCATATTTCTACTGTGAATCGAAAGTATGTCTTTTCTTCCTTTTTTGTCTGGAACTTTAATCTCAATTTCTCTATCAAATCTACCTGGTCTTCTAAGTGCAGGATCAATTGCATTTGGTCTATTTGTTGCAGAAATGACAATTACTTTACCTCTTGCCTCTAATCCATCCATTAATGATAACATTTGAGAAACAACTCTTCGTTCAACCTCTCCTGTTACTTCTTCTCTTTTTGGTGCAATGGAATCAATTTCATCAACAAAGATTATTGATGGAGATTTTTCTCTTGCTTCTTTGAAAATTTCTCTTAGTCTTGCTTCACTTTCTCCGTAAAACTTACTCATAATTTCTGGACCTGAAATACTGATAAAGTGAGCATTACTTTCATTTGCAACTGCTTTTGCAAGTAGAGTTTTTCCTGTTCCAGGTGGACCATACAATAAGACACCCTTTGGTGCTTCAATTCCTAACTTTTCAAAAATTTCTGGATGTCTTAACGGAAGCTCAATCATTTCTCTAACTTTTTTAATTTCATCAGTTAAACCACCAATGTCTTCATAGGTGACTTGTGGAACTCCACGTAGTGTCTCTCCTTTTTCTGCAATATGAAAAACAGTTTTTTGAGTAACTAAAACTGCATCAGCTGCTGGTGTTACTCCTATAACTTGAAAAGTTAAACGTCCGCCAAAATATGGAACCATTACATTATCTCCTTTAATCAAAGGAACACTCTCTAAAGCATCTGCAAGATATCTTTCATCAATTGGAGGAATTGCTTCTAGTGGGGCAACCACTACTTTTTCTGCAGCTACTGCCTTTATCTTTCTAACAGAAATTGTATCTCCAATAGCAATCCCTGAATTATTTCTACCAAGCCCATCAATTCTGATTATTCCTTTTCCTTCATCAGATGGATATAATGGAAGACATTTTGCAACTGTCCTTCTTTTACCTTTAATTTCTATGACATCACCAGTAGAGGCATTTAGTGTATCCATAGAATCATAATCAATTCTTGCTACTCCTCTTCCAACATCTCTTGTATATGCCTCAAGTACTTTGAGTGAAAGAGCATTTTGACTCATAAAGAAAGGCCCCATGTCTAATTCTTATACCTTTGTGGTAATTTTCTTAAATTACATAGAAAAAACCACAAGCTTAAAATCATCTGTGCATAGGAAACGATCAACTTGGGTAAGAGACCATTAGTTAGAAGACGTGGCCATGGAGGACATCAATTTAGATCTACATCTACTGGAAAAGTAGGCTCCAAAGCAAATTATCCTCGTTTTTCACTATCAGAACAACATGACGGTGAAATTATCGATCTGGTTCATGAACGTGGAAGAGAAGCACCTTTAGCTAAAATCCGATTTGAGGATGGTTCTGTTTCATTTGTTCCAGCAGTGCTAGGAACTAAAGTGAGTACAACTTTACAATTTGGATTAAAATCAAAAATTAAAAAAGGAAATGTCATTAGTGTTCAAAACATTCCTGATGGAACAATTGTATGTAACATTGAAAGACACTTTGGAGACGGTGGTGCTATAGTAAAATCCGCAGGCACTGATGCAACTATTTTCTCTCATGGTGATGAAGGTGTTACAGTTAAACTTCCTTCTGGAAAATTTACTACTCTTAATCCAAAAAACAGAGCCATGATTGGTACTCTTGCTGGAGGAGGATCTGGTGAAAGACCATTTATGAGTGCAGGTAATAAATGGAGAAATTTCAGAGCAAAGGGAAAGAAATTCCCAATTGTTAGAGGTGTTGCTCAAGCTGCTTATGTTCATCCACACGGTGGTGGTCGTCATCAGCACGTTGGACAAAGTTCAACTGTTTCAAGAAATGCACCTCCTGGTGCAAAGGTAGGTAGTATTGCTGCCAGAAAGACTGGTAGAGCTAGAATTAAAGAAAGAAGATAGTTTTTCTTTTAACCTAAAATTGATTAATAGCTCACTGAAATACAATTTGAATGTCAAATCAACGAATTAGAATTATTGTAACTGGTAAAGTACAAGGTGTATTTTTTCGCCAAGCACTAAAAGTGATGGCAAAGAAAAATAATGTTTTTGGATGGGTAAAAAATCTCAAAGATGGTCGTGTTGAGGCTGTTTTAGAAGGAGATGAAGAAAAAGTTAGTAGACTAGTTGAATGGTCTCATGGAGGACCTGCTAATGCCAGAGTTGAAGATGTAGAAATACGTAATGAGAAATTTTCTGGCAAATTTTTAAAATTTGATGTTTTGTATTAATGAATCTCTTCAAATGCAACTTTGAGCATTTGACTAAACTCTGAAATTTTCTGGTCTTTTTTAATCTGAATAATTTGTATAGGTTCTTTTCTGTTTTTCTGAATTTTGATGATGACTCCTTCTCTTTGAGGTTCTACATCTACAAACCATCTAAATGTCATTGATTTACAAAAAACTACTCTATGCATTCTGATATCTTCAACTACATTTTCTCCCAAAGAGAAGCAAAATTCTCTAATTGAATCAAAAAGAGGCAATACTGAACTTGGAATTTGTTTCTTAAAGTCATCATAACTTCTCTTATTACCAAATGAGATTATTCCCTCCATGATTTTGCAAATCTAATTTTAATTATAAAGGTAGTAGATCTGTTGGTTCCAATCTAGACGAATAGCCCCATTTCAAGGCATACAAGATCCGCCACGTTGACGAGGAAGCATGGATGTCCCACCTTAGGATTGCTCCCTCCCGGACCTCATCCCTTTCAATGGCTCGGTCTTAGAAGTTATCCCTTCGGATAATTCTAGTCCTGCAACCATCCGCCTCGGCGTGATTTCATTTCCGCACACCAAGCGGGAATTACTCATCTATAGATTTACCCAACAGTTACTGATCTCTGCATATAGCCGGTTTCAGAATAGGGCACGGCTGGCACCCTGATCTTACCTACTACCGTTTTTCCTAAAGAAAGTATGTTATATTTGCATTAGGTTTGATTCGCTTTTAGTTTTAAAACCATGTTACAAACTGAGCATATGTTACCTGTACATTCATTACCACACTTTTCACAAATTGTTTTTTCTTTATAATTAGAATTCTTTACAATTTGAGATACTTTGAGAACTGATTGATACAAATTATTTTTAATTCCACTATGCTGGTTTTCCAACGAATTTAGAAATTCACGAATTTCGGTTCTTATTCCTTCACTCATGTGTGGACAAGGTTCTGATTGAAATGGAATGTCATTTGTAAATGCATAAAATACTATTTCAGATTCATAGATCTCGCAAAATGGTTTTATTTTTCTTAAAGAATTTGTAGATGTATCAGGATCCATCCATCCTATCTTATTTGTATCACCTGAAAGCATGTTTATAACAAATGTTTGTAATGTATCATCTAGATTATGACCTGTTGCAATTACATTTGCTCCAATATCTTTTGCTGCAAAATCCATTGCACGTCTTCGAAGAGTTCCACAAATTGAACATGAAGACGTTTTTTTACTTTCTCTTAATTCTAATGCTTCATCAAGTGTCAACTCAAACAGATCTTTGTAAGAGTAAACTTTGTGTTCTACATTTAATTCACCACAAAATTTTTCAACAATTTCTAATGCCTCATCTCTGTATCCTGGAATTCCCTCATCAATTGTAATTGCCTTAATTCTAAAATTATGGGTTAATGCCATTTCATGAATAATTTTTAGTAATGCCAGGGAATCTTTTCCACCAGATACTGCAACAGCTACTAATTCATCATTTTGAATCATATTGTATTTTGAAATAGTTTTAGCAGTTTTTCTTACGATGGAATTTGAGAAGCATTGTGAGCATAGTTTCTGCCCTGAATATTTTCTAGTATAGACTGCCTGGTTTTCACATCTATCACATTTCATAAATTTATGTATTTTTTTCCATTAATGATTCTTTAGGTATTTTCTATATTGTAAACCATCCAGATTTCATGTATGATAAAGCAATGTTTAGACCAAACAATACAAAGGTAAATGCGTAAATTCCCCACATAACACCATTTACTGCATTATCTGAAATTCTTTTATCAATAATTATATGAACAAATTTTCCTCCATCTAATATTGGTAAAGGAAGCATATTGATTATTCCTATAAAAAATGAAATCATCCAGAGCCATAACAAGAACATTGAAACGTTTGGATCATTCCATTCAATGAAATTCATTACAGGTTTGTAGGCAAATGAGTTATCTCTCATGATACCTATCAATCCTCTTTCCGAATCTTCAGGTGCTGGCATAATGTCTACACCAAATTCTAATGTTTGACTATCTCTAAGTACAGTAACACTTGCAGTTTCCCCAGGATTTAAGCTGGGAAAATCAACTGGACTAAAAATCGGTATTCCATTAATTGAAGTAATGATATCATTTGCTTGCATTCCTGCTTTTTCAGCTCCCGAGTTTTCTATGATTGAAAGAACCAAAACTCCTTCAGGTAATTCATAAAATACACTTAGAAGTGGTTCAGGTAATACCATTGCAAAAAATGGGTTTGTTAATAAAATGGCACCTAATACAAATGCAAAAAGTACATTAGATGTAGCTCCTGCTCCAATCACTCTTAATTTTGAAATCTTTTTTGCTTTGTCGAATTCTTCCTCATCTGGTTCTACAAATCCTGCAAACAATGCAATGAATATTGCAAAGCCTCCTGTTTTGATCCTTATTTTTTCTAGAGCAGCTACTATTCCGTGTGCTCCTTCGTGAATAACTAATATAATTGGAATCGATAGTAAAAAGTATGTAATTGCTGGTGCTGATGTTAATGTAACTCCTGGAATAAGTACTGTTAATTCTGCAAAATCATCTTGTGCAACAAAATAGTTTAATACATTATTTCCCAAAAACCAAAATGCAAAACCCATCATTAGAAAACCTGCAATTACACTTACATCCGCAAAAACCCTGATTCCTCTCTTTGTTCTACTTAGAATTTTAATCAAAATTGAATTAACTTGTTTGTTTTTGTATACTAGGCTGTATGCCTTTATCTCAAAGCCATATTTTTCTAATTTCAAGCCTTTTGCAACTGCAACAATGACAACCCAAGCAATTAACACATAGATTATCGGATTCTGAGTAATAAAATCAAGTTCCAAATTAATTGTTAATTTTTTAAAGTACGTACATTTATCGGTTACTATGAAATCAGTAATAATTATCTCAACTTATCCTAACAAAAAATCAATTATAAAAATTGCAAATGAATTTGTAAAAAATAAGACAGTTGCATGTGTCAACATTTCAAAAATTTCTTCAATTTACTCTTGGAATGGAAAAGTGGAAAATACATCTGAATATCTTGCAATATTCAAAACTACAACAAAAAACAAGAAATTGCTAAAAAAGAAAATTAAAGAAACTCATCCATATGATGTTCCTGAAATAGCAGAAGTTGATATCACTTCGATTAACAAATCATATCTAAATTGGCTAATAGAATCTACAAACTAAGATTCTACTGCATATCGTAATAAAGAAATTATTCCACCTAAACCTGTAACTCTTAGACCAATATCTGTGGATGAATCAACACTGTAAATTTTTACTCCTTTGCTTTCAACATCATTTAGAAAATCTATCATTTTTTGTTCATTATCTTGAATTGCTTTGTCTGAAAATACAAGAGATTCAACTGCTCCTATTTGATTTGCACTAAATGTTTCATCAAAACCCATAGTGAATTTTCTACTCTTCTTATTTGCAAGAAGCATTACCTCATCAATAATTGATGATACCTTGGCCAGCTTACTATCTGACATTATCTCCTTCATTGATTGAGATTTTGTAAATATGTAAATTCCATCTTCTCCACCTGAATCAACTCCATCAACAACTTGAACTTTGTATTTTTGTGTGTTTTGCAATTTTTGAATGAAATTAGAAAATCTTTTTTTTGTTTCACCAGGACCAAAAATTACTATCGAATCTCCTTCCTTGAGTACAGTTGACACTGCTAGTTGTACTTGTTCAAAGAATTTTTCAATATTGAAATTAGTTTTGTATCTCTTTCCACTAGAACCAGAATAGATGTTTGGAATAAACTCTAAATGTGTACCTCTTAGTTTTGCAATTCCACAATCACCAGTATCAATTGCAACAAGTACAAAACCTACTTGATTATTACTTGATTCTAGAAGATTCTTTTCAATTGGTAACCATTTTTTCTTTGAAATTGTTATTCCATCATTAATTTTTAAAATAAATGAATGATGTGAGCCATGTGGTACTGATTCGTTACTTGATTCAGAAATTGTTCCACCAATTCTTAACTTGTCCAATACATCATCAAGTGAAATTTTTTCTACCATTAATGCAATTCTGACTTTAATTCTCTCTCCTTTATCAGGTCTTGAGTAATCTTTATCTTGTTTTAAAACTCTAGTTGTATCTCCAATTACTTTGTCATCTTTTTTAATTATACGACGTAAATTCAAAAGATCATCAGAATCTTCTGGCTTGACAGAAATTGAATTCTCATCAATTATCTTTGTAATCATGATATTATTCTAATATACAAAAAGAAAAGAGTTTAGCTTGTAACTTCGTTTGTCTTTACTTCTTCAGATTTTTTCTTTAGATAGTTTTCAACCCAATCTAAAGTGAGAACACCTGATTCTGATAGATTTGTTAGAGAGTTTGCAGAAGCTTCTCCTGTTACTTTACCATTGTTTCTTCGCAACTGACGCCATTTTAGCGATGTATTGCCACTTTTTGAATTATAAATTATTCCAAGAATATCTCTTGCGTTTACAAATGTAATGTCTCTAATTTTTTTCAAAGTTACTTTATCTGCAGCTTCTACGTAAACTGATCCCAAATTATCTTCTCTTTCTGGAAATACCTCAAAATCCTCCAGATAGCTTCTTGGTGCATAAGATTTGCATGTACTTGAAAAGATAAATCTTCGAAAACTTTCCACTGAAGCTAGAGTATCAATTGTAACCATTTTGAATGAATGATCTATTAGCCATTTATCAAGCTTATTGAAAGACTCAATAGGAATCTGCCTGAAATATGACTTGCGGGCAGTGATGAACCTATCCCTTTGAATGATGATGAGGATCTTGAGTTCTGAGCCTGCCTTAGGATTTTAATGGATGATTTACTTTGAGCAAATATGAAATCTTTAACTGAATATTTGACATTTAATGTCAAAACACGAAGAGCCTTTGTGAACATTACTCCTAATGTAAGCAAGTTAGTTACAAAAAGCAAAATCCAAGAAGGACTTTGTCTTGTCAATGCAATGCATATCACTGCTAGTGTTTTCATTAATGACAATGAAAGTGGTTTGCATAAGGATTATGAAAAATGGTTAGAAGGCTTGGCACCACATGAACCAATTGATCAGTATGATCACAACAAAACTGGTGAGGATAATGCAGATGCGCATCTAAAACGACAAGTGATGGGACGAGAAGTGGTAGTTGCTATTACTAATGGTGAATTAGATTTTGGTCCATGGGAACAAATTTTCTACGGAGAATTTGATGGAAAGAGACCAAAAAGAGTTTTAGTTAAAATAATTGGCGAATAGTTTTCTATCCAAAGTCTACATCGCGTTTTTGACTTTGTGATTCTTTCTTTCTTGCAGCTTCTCTAAACTCATCCTCATGATTTTGAGGTCCATGTCCACATTTTACACATGCTATCTTGAATCCATCATCATTTTTTTCATATGTTTCACAGCCGCAAAAACATGTCATGCTTAAATTTAATTTCTAAGATGATATATCTTTTAGGATATAATTCCACTCAAGCTGATTTACAACATTCGCCTGTTGGAATATCGTGATCATGCGGACATTTTCTTGGATGTTTTAGCATTGTACACAGAGCATCTGTAAATTGCTTGTTCATATGATGCTCAATACCACATACCATTTCCTCATCAATTTCTACTTTTAGTGCGCTTTCCATGAGAACCTCTAATAATCTACTATTTCTCATCATACTTGCACCAACTCTTTGACCCTCCTCTGTGAGTTTTACTCCTGCTTTGTTGTAATGAACTAACTCTTTGGTGTTTAATTTCTTGAGCATTTGAACTACACTTGGCTGTCTAACATTGAGCATTTTTGCAATAGTACTAATTTTGACATCTTCTCCTCTTTCTTTGATATGCCAAATTGCTTTTAGATACATCTCTACATGCTCTGCTTCTGCAGTTCCTACAAATAGAATTTCATCATTTAGTATGTCCATATCATACCTTCTTTGAATCTTTTAATAAATATTCAAAGTATTGACGTGCAAATCCTGCCAATCCTGCATGATCTGCCCAAATTGCAACTATATCTGAAGATCTTTCACCTGCTATTTCTGGACCTAATAATATTACAACATATTTTTTGTCAGATATTATACCTCCTCCAAACAATCCTTTCTTGATTTTTACAGTTGCAACTCTTTTGATTGCCTTTATAGATTCTTTATCCATTGTATCTGAAGCAAGTATTGTAATATCTACTCCTTTATCATGAAGTGATCTTAATTTTGGTAATGCTTGTTTGACTAGTTCTTCTCCAGCTTGAGGTAATGCAATCATTACTTCATTTCTACACGACTCTACCATCTCTAAAATTTTAGCAGCAATGTTGACTCCTCCTGAAAGTACCCAAATGTCTGGTTTTTCACTTGTTCCACTTTTCTCATACAATGGAACTAATTCGTTTAGAATCACACTTTGATGCTGTAAAAAATCATTTTCTATTCTTTGTTTTGTAGTTTCTAGTCCTGTTGATGGTGATTTTGCAAAATATTTTGTTGGTCTTGAATCATCTGAGCCAATCCAACTTTTTTCTTCTAGAGTTCCTAGTACTTCATAAATTTTTGAATATGGCACTCCTGACTTTTGGCTAAGATCTGATGCTGTTTGTTCTCCTGCTTTGAGTAAAGCAGAGAATGTTCTAATTTCATAACTTGTAAGCCCAATTTTTTCTAAAGCCTTTTTTGTTCTATCAGATATGCTCATGCGATCTTTTCGATCAGTTTTGGTATTTAAACTACATATGCCTACCTCCTAAACTCCCCACGGGGGCAAGTATGAAATGCATTATATACTAATTCAGAAAAATTCCCAATGTAGGCATGGCTCTAATTCAGATATCTAATCAAACGACTAAAAATCTAAGCAAAAAGACTACTATTCGATTCACTCAAAGTATCTGTCCTGATTGTAATATGATTTTGGATGCTGAAGTCTTTGAACGAGATAATCAGGTCTTTATGACCAAAGTTTGTCCAACTCACGGCGAATGTGAAGAGTTGTATTTTGGTTCTTATCAAATGTATAAAAAATTCAGTACATATTGGGTAGATGGAAAAGGTGCCCATTCTCCAAATGTAATGATTGACAGATGTTCTTGTCCAAATAATTGTGGATTATGTTCAAACCACCTATCTCACAGCGGACTTGCAAACATGATTGTAACTAACAGATGTGATTTAACATGTTGGTATTGCTTCTTTTATGTCAAGAAAGGCCTTGAAGGCGCTTACATGTATGAGCCAGATCATACTCAAATCAGAGCAATGATGAAGACTCTAAGGGCTGAAAGACCAATTCCAGGGAACTCTATGCAAATCACTGGTGGTGAACCAATGCTCAGAGAAGACATTGCTGATGTTATTAAAATAATGAAGGAAGAAGGTGTTGATCATATCCAAATGAATACAAATGGAATTCGACACGCAATGGATCCAGAAGCAGCAAGAGAAGTAAGACTTGCTGGATGTAACAACTTGTATCTTTCCTTTGATGGTGTAACTGCAAGAACAAACCCAAAGAACCATTGGGAGATTCCATATGCACTTGATAGTTGCAGAAAGACTGGTACTTCTGTAGTATTTGTTCCAACAGTAATCAAATCAATTAATGATCACGAATTAGGTGGAATTATCAGATATGCACAAAAGAACATGGATATAGTTCATGCTGTAAACTTTCAACCAGTATCCCTAACTGGAAGAATGGGCAAAACTGAACGTGAAAAATACAGAATTACAGTTCCTGATTGTGTTCAAAGAATTGAAGAGCAAACAAATGGTGAGGTAACTGTTGATGATTGGTTCCCAGTACCAAGTTGTATGCCACTAACAAATGTAATTGAAGCATTCTCAAGCAAACCAAAATATGAATTATCAATTCACTTTGCTTGCGGGGCTGGAACATACATCTTTGAGGATGCAGATACAAAGAAGTTTGTCCCACTAACAAAATTCTGTGATATTCAAGGTATGTTGGAATTATTTGAGGATAAAGCAGAAGAGATTCGTTCTGGTAAAAACAAGTACTTTACAATGCTAGAAGTGGTTAGAAAACTCAAAGGATTTGTTGATTCTAAAAAACAACCAGCAGGACTAGACCTAGCAAAGATGTTTGGTAATATACTCATGAAGAGATCATTTGATTCAATTGGTTCATGGCACGTCAAGGGATTATTCCTTGGAATGATGCACTTTCAAGACAAATACAATGAAGATTTGGAAAGACTACAAAGATGTGATATTCACTATGTAACTCCAGACCTTAGAATAGTTCCATTCTGTGCATTTAATGTAATTCCTGAATGGTATAGAGATAGAATACAAAAGAAATTCTCTATTACTGTAGAGGAATGGGAAGAAAGAGAAGGCGTCAAACTAGAAGATGGTCTTTATCGTGGTCTTATGAGACGTGGTGCAGGCGATGAACTTGCTGCTGGCTGTGCAAAAAGTCAGATGTTCCATGACGCAGCACAAGCAACAATGTGATTTTATTAAAAACTTTGATTTATGCTGTTAATATTAGTAATAATGATTAATTGCAGTTAAATAAAATTTTAAAATTACAGCCTATTTTATTTGCTATTTATTTTGTTATATTTCTATATAATGAAAATTTAGATGAATTAATTTTCGCTGATTTACTTCTTCCTTTTGCAGTAATTATTCCAATTGTTTTACTTTTTTCAATTGTAATTGGATTAATTATTAAAAATGACACTAAATCTATTTTATCATCATCATTTTTCACAATCTTGTTTTTTGTTTATATCCCACTTCATAATGTGTTATATGAATTCCAAATAGGAAGACATGTGATTTTACTTCTAATCTTTTTTATCTGTTCACTAATTGTAATTTTCTTCTTTATTAAATCAAAAAAGAATTTTGACAAATTATTGCAAATTTCATATGTAATTGTATTAGTATTAATAATTTTCAATATTAGTGAAATTAGTTTCTATTCAAATATTTCTTCAATCACTATGAATGAAAATCTTATTCAATCTTTTTCAATTAATAAACAAGACTATCGAGATGTTTATCATATTATTTTAGATGAACATGCTGGCACTGATGCATTGCAACAATATTACAATTATAATAATTCCAAATTTGATAATTCTCTACGAAATATGGGTTTTTTTATACCTGAAAAATCGCTTAGTAATTATTTATCAACTTATTTGGCTATACCTTCTATTCTCAATATGGATTATATTGAACAGGAATTTGATCCTCAGGAAAAAGAATCCAATATTTTGGTAGACAAAATGGTAAGAAATAATGTAGTCACTAAAATTTTTGAAGAAAATGGATATCAAATAATTTATTCGTATAATGAATACAATTTAAAACCAACAAATAATTCTGCTCATGAATTATGTAATACCAGTATTGGTAGTACTCAATTTATGACATTTATTCTTGATAATACTCCTATATTCATTGTACAAAGTTTGATTGAACAAGGTAACTATTCCCCATTTGTACAAAATAGATTATGTGTGTTTAACGAATTACCATTTTTAGATGAAGAATTTTTGGGGCCTATATTTGTACATGCTCATGTTTTGTTGCCTCATTACCCATTCATTTTTTCTTCTGATGGAAGTATTAATCCATATCAAACACAAATGACAAGAGATGAGTTCGATTCGTTATATCTGTCTCAACTAATGTATACTGATTCTTTGGTTTTGGAACTTGTAGAAAAATTACTTGCTAAAGAACCACAACCAATTATTCTTATTCAATCAGATCATGTTGATAGACAAGAAGAAACTGATAATAGTAATGGATACTCTTTTTCAAATTTTGCCGCTTATTATTTTCCTAATGTTGAATTAAAAACAAATGATTATCCTCTTCTTACACCTGTTAACAGCTTTCGTATATTATTCAATAATAATTTTGGAACCAATTATGATCTACTTGAAAATAAAATGTATGTAATAGAAGACAATAAATTTAAAGATGTGACAACTACCCTTATTTCCAATAACACTTTTAATAAAATAGATTAATGTATGATATAAAAATTAAATTTTAGTTATTTTTAACTCCCTCTGGAAGTTACATAGAATTCATTCATTTGTAGATCAAATCAGATCTTCAGGATCAGCAATTCATTTTTCATTATACAATTTTATGAATAAAAAATATTAACGTATAATCCATGTCAATTACCCATATCATAGAAAATACGTTTACTATTGACATTTACACTTTAAATAATCACATATTTGATAAATTTTATTGAATTTAAAAAAGTTTACTGGGATAGTATTTCCATTATTTACATTGGCGTTGATATTTAGAGGATTGTTTATTTCTGATGCATATGCATACTTAGATCCAGGTACAGGTAGTTTAGTAATTCAAATCGTAATAGGAGCTTTAGTTGGAGCAGGAATTGCGGTAAAGGTATTTTGGATAAAATTAAAATACAAATTTTCATCAATCTTTAAAAAGGGATAATTTGATTTTGATGCTTTATGATATTGCTCAAACTACAATGTAAAAGCAATCCATTCTTTTCTAATTTTAAATTTATTTTAGAAATTTTCTAAGAATTTTTTTAGTAAATCTAAAATTTATTTTGTTCCATTAACACTTACTCCACTTTCAATTTCGTTAAAGTAGATAATTTTTAATTTTGAATCTTTAAACCATTTTTTTACTTCTTTTGGAGAGTGTCGATAAGCATATTCCGGAAAATACCAATCAAAATTTGTCGCAACACTCTGATCAAAAGGAACATCCCCAAACCACCAGCATTTTAGAAAATTCCAATAAATAAATCTCTGTATATCATAAGTTCCTGCTTTGATTTGCAAAACTGGGATGTCTCTAGGAATGATTATTGTTTTTTTAATTTTTGAGAGATTTTTACCTAGTATTGCCATATCTTTAGAGAATTCAATACATTGTTTTTCAGTCATCTTCACTGTAGATTCTCGTATGAAATTATCTGCAAACTCACGTATTGGTCCTTTAATCTTGTAAACATAAATTGAAATTATTCCATTTTTAGTAAGAAGTTTTGTAAGTATCTTAAATGAGCTTTCTGTATCTTTTGTGTGATGTAATACTTGGTCAGAACAAATAAAATCAAAGAAATTTTTCTTAAATGGAAGTTTTCTAATATCTGCCTGTAAAAAGTGGACATTTGGTAAATTTCCATATTTTTTGTATGCAAAGATCACGCTTTCACTAGCATCAATTGCAAATACATCAGCTTTTGGGTTTGAGGAAAATAATTTTGCACTATTCCCAATGCCAGTTCCTGCATCTAAAATCCTAGTTCGTGTTTTCAAAAATTTATTAAAATTAGACGATGTTTTCCAACCAAATCGCTCAAGAAACCATTTCTTCTGACTATCAAACCATTTCTTAGTGTGATATGTTTTGTTATAATTTCTCCATTTTGATGAAAAAGAATCTTCAGTTTTCACAAAAGTTTTAGTTTTATCTACTACAAGTCTTGGAATACCTCCTTTGATGAAAAATCGATGATTTTTTGAGCAAATAAGATCCCCTTCTAAAATTTCATTAGATTTTTTTTGCTACATTTTAAAATAAATTTTTGACTACATTTTGGACAAATTAGATGTTTTGCTAAAGTTTCTTTCAAAGCTATTCAACTAATATACTTGAAGGGGAATAAAAATCAGTAATGTGAAAAAATCTATTATCTAATCAAAGATTTGTTACATACTAAGAGTAGCATCTTCTCTCATTTCTTTTGTGATGAAGATTCTATACCATATTTCAAACGCAAGTAACCCTAAAAATTTGTTAACATATCTTACATCAAGATCTTTATCTAATTTTTCAAAACGAGTTTTTAGCCAATCTTCATTGATCCATCTATCTTGTACTATTCTTGCTTTATCTAAGTAATAGTTACATAATTTTTCCCCGTGTGTTTTCCATAAATTTACAGTATTGACTGAAAATCCTTGTTTATTTGGTGTGATAAGATTAGGATCAATATGTTTAGCTAAAATCTTTCTTAATGGTATTTTTCCAACATTTGTTTTTTGATCATATTTTATTGAATTATCAAGATGAGAAGCATATCCCATCAATTCTTTTGATAACAATGGTGTAATTGCTCTTAACTTAAAATGTCTATGAAATCTTGAATTCAATGGAATCCAATTGTAAAGTAATTTTCCATTAATATCTGCTAAAAACACTTGATCAAGTGGTGATAATGAATTTTCAAAATAAGGTACAAGTTTTGAATAAATATCATTCCATGAAAAGTTTGCTTTTTCTCCAAACAAATTTTCTTGATCTAAAACCCAATCTCGTTGATGACAATCTAAATACAATTTTGTTTTTTCTAAGGGAGTCATTTTAGAATCATAATTTGATAAGAATTTTTTATAACGAAATGTGTATCCGCCAAACAATTCATCTCCACCATCTCCTGAAACAAGAGATTTAGAAAATTTTTGTGCAGTTTTTGCTATGTGATACCAGTGTGTATCCCAAAATGGCATCTTGATAATACTAATCGCTTTAGGTAATTCTTCTAGAAAATTTTCAATTGAAATAATATGCTGATTTGCCCCAAACTTGTTTGCAATTTTTGTTGCAATTTCTGTTTCATCTAAACTATCAGCAAATTTAACAGATATTGCTTCAATCTCTATGTCTGGTAATGTCTTTCTTAATAATGCAATTACAATAGTAGAGTCAACTCCCCCACTTAGAGCAACAGAAATTCTTTTTTCATTAATTTCATTTTGAATTTTTTTTAAAATTGAATTTTCTATATACTCTAAATGATTTGATTTTTCTTGAACTATAAAATCACTTGAAACAAATTTTTCATTATCAATTTTTAATGATGGACAATATCTTAAACTAAGAATTTCTTTTATTATTGTAGACTTTTCACTCATTTCCAATATTTTTCACTACTCTAAGCGTTGTTTCAGTATTGTGTGTTTATATGATTCTCGTTTTTTATCTTACCAAGATTTAAAGATATGATAGAGTCAACAAACTCGTGAAATTTGTAGTTACAGGAGGCTCAGGATTCATAGGAAGCTATATTGTAAAACATCTCCTAAGTAATGATCATCAGGTCACTGTAGTTGATAATTTTTGTCGAGGAAGATTAGAAAATCTAGCTGGTTTTGAAGAAAAAATTGATTTTCAAAAATTAGACATTCTTGATTATGATGCATTAAAAGAAATTATTAGTGATTCAGATGGCATATTTCATCAAGCGGCACTTACTTCTGTTCCTGAATCTTTCATTCAAAAGGAAAAATATCATAGTGTAAATGTTGTTGGAACTGAAAATATTTTCAAACTAGCAAGAGATTTTGGAATCAAGGTTGTATATGCTAGTAGTTCAAGTGTATATGGCAATACAACATCAATTCCTATAAAAGAAGATTTTAAGAAAAATCCTATCAATCCATATGGAATTACAAAATTAGATGATGAAAAACTTGCTGAAAAATATTACAACTTAGGAGTTTCAATAATTGGATTAAGATACTTTAACGTTTATGGAATTGGACAAACAAATGATTATGCTGGAGTAATTACTAAATTCTATGATTATATTCAAGCAGATAAACCACCAATAATTTTTGACGATGGTTCACAAATTCGTGATTTTGTTTCAGTTGAAGATGTTGCAAAAGTAAATCTATTATCAATGCAAAGTAATGCTGATTTTGCATTTCTAAATATTGGTACTGGAATTACTACATCTGTAAAAGAATTAGCATATTTAATGATCAAACTTTCTGGAAAATCATTAGAACCTATTTTTGATAAATTACCTCAAGGTGATGTCAAAGAAAGTCAGGCAGATGTTACTCTTGCAAAAAAATTGATTGGATGGACATATGAAATAAGTCTAGAAAATGGTTTGAAAAACTTCTTTTTTTAAGAATTTTTCAAATCTTCATAAAATTTTACGTATTTAGGCAGTAAAATCTCCCAAGTTAGATTTTCTCTTACAAAATTATAACCAGATTCCGCAAGTCTCTTTGCAGTTTCTTTGTCTCCAAGTAAATCATTTACTGCCTTGAGTAATTGATTTGGATCATTTGGAGGAACAAGAATACCCGATACATCATTTTCAATTAATTCTGGAATTCCACCTACATTAGTTGCAACAATAGGTACTTTGAGATAAAATGCTTCTTTTATCACTTGAGGAATACTTTCCATCCTTGATGGAATAACAAGTAAATTTGACGCCTTTAGATTAGTCATAGCATCTTTCCACTCCATATTTGTACAATAGACCACTTTACCATCAATTTTAGATTCAATTTCTCTTAGAACATCTATGCCTTTTTCATAACTGTCCCTTCCCACATACACTACTTGATTTTTATTTTTTACAATATCATCAAGTGCATTAAATTTTGAAGTGTCAAGTGGTGCATATAAAAATTCAAAGTCAAATCCTAATTTTTTTTTATACATTTTTTGTACCGTCTTTGAATCTGTTGTTAACTTATCTGCCCATTTCAAAACTTTTGTTTCAGTAATTCTAGCAATTGTAGCTGTTGTATCTGAATGTAGAGCATTAACCTGTTCAGAATATATTCCATGAATAGATAGAACTTTTTTCTTTGCTTTTGTATATTTCATCGCAAACGCGGAAGGAACATTAAATGCATGAACAATATCATATTTTTCTCCTCCCATCATAGCTTTCAAAGAACTTAAAACTGCAAAACTTGGATTTTTTAATTTGTTTACTGGAATATGTGGTGTATGCATTAATTTAATATCAAAACCATAATCTTGTAACTTTTCAGCTACTCTGGATGCATGACCACCAATTCCTCCAGAATATTTAGGTGCAATAAAAAGAATTTTCATTTCTATATGATTTGGTTTACAAACCATTCCTTAATGAATATGACCAGAATAATTTGTAGACGAATAAACTAAAAATTCAGTAAAAATTGAGTTATTCCTATACTCATAATAATGTCTTAAAAATATGGGAATTAGATTTACATGAAAGTTGCAATAGTTTTAGGAACGAGGCCTGAAATAATCAAACTAGCGCCAATTATTAAAAAATTGGGTAGCAAAAAATGCTCTGTAATTTTTACAGGTCAACATTTTGACTATCAAATGGGAATGCAATTTATTCACCAATTAGAATTACCAAAACCTAATCATTCATTAAAAATTTCCAAAACCAACCCTTCATTACAAATAAGTGAAATAATAGCAAAATTATCAAAAATTATCTCTAGAGAAAAGCCTGATACTGTAATAGTTCAAGGTGATACAAATACAGTTTTAGCTGCTGGAATTGCTTCTCTCAAATCCAATATTCCTATAAGCCATGTTGAAGCTGGATTACGAAGTTATGACTGGAGAATGCCTGAAGAACATAATAGAATTGCAATTGATCATCTATCTGAATTGCTTTTTGCTCCAACAAATTTATCAAAAAATAATCTTGTTTCTGAAAAAGTTCATGGGAAAATATTTGTTACTGGAAATACAGTAATAGATGCAATCAATCAATTTTCGTCAATTTCAAAAAAGAAATCTAAACTTTCAGTTGCGATAGATGATTATGTTCTATTAACATTACATAGATCTGAAAATGTGGATAACAAACAAATTTTATCTTCTATCATTAAAGGAATTATTGATTCAGATCAAGATTTTATTTTTCCAATTCATCCTCGTACTCTAAAGCGTCTACATGATTTTAATTTACATGCCAAATTAAAAAAATCAAAAAATATTCTAATGCTTGATTCTATTGGATATTTTGAAATGTTAGAGTTGATGAAAAACTGTCAGTTTATAATGACTGATTCAGGTGGTATTCAAGAAGAGGCAACGGCCTCATCAATAAGGAAAAAAGTCATAATTGTTCGAAAAACTACTGATAGACCTGAAGCAGTTTCCAGTGGATTCTCTGAAATTGTAGGCACGTCATATAATGAAATTCTGAAATCTTTGAAAAAAACATCCAAAAATCCTCGAGTTCCTAAAAAGAAATCTCCTTATGGGAAAGGAAATTCTGCAGAAATTATTATTAATCATTTGAAGAAAAATCTTTAATTTTCAACCATTTAATAATATCATTTTAGTTGACAGTAACTTAGTTGGTAAAAAAATATGAAAGATAAGTATGATGATAAAGATCTTCAAAGAATATATGATGGAAAATATTTTTCAACTCGTTCCAGACCTCCAATGTGGATAAGACGAGGTGAATTTATTATTGAAAAATTTCATCCAAAAACAGTTTTAGATATTGGTTGTGCTTATGGTGAGCTTGTTAAAGCACTCAATGATATGAGTGTCGAGGCTTATGGAATTGATGGCTCTGACTATGCAATTAATAATTCTGATCCATCAATTAAATCAAAGTTGTTCAAAGTTAATCTAAATTCAGATCCATTTCCATTTGATGATAAAACATTTGATGTTGTAGGTAGTTTTTATTCTGTAGAACACATTCATGATATTGATTTTTTTGCTAAAGAATTGCATAGAACTCTAAAAGATAATGGTATTGCATGGTTTCTTACTCCAAATGAAGGTTTAGAAGGGCGAAATGAAACTGATGTTTTTACAAATAAATTTGAAGACTGGAAAAAGATTTTTGAAGAAAGAAATTTCAAAGTAACAAAATTTAGTCCTCATGAAATGATGGCACTTCATGGAAAGCTTGGTAAATTCAAATTTTATTATTGGCCAAAATCTCTACAAAACATAATAAAACGAGTTGCATATGATTATTCTAATAGAAAAATGAAAGATGCTTCTTTTATTTTGACAAAGAACTAATTATTTTATATTCATTAATTATTGATTCAGCAATATTTTTCCAATCAAATTTTTTTACCATTTCTCTTGAATTTTGAGCCATATCATTCATGACAGTCTCATTTTCTAACAAATGGATAATTCTATCTGATAATTCTTTTGAATTTTCAATGGAATAACCGTTAAACCCATTCTTCAAAACATCTTCTGGTAGAGTTCCATTTATTGCTAAAATAGGAAGGGATGATGCCATGTATTCTAGAACCTTGATTGGCAATGCTCCTTTAGTCACATCAGTACTTCTAAGCGGTCCTATTCCTATAGAGCTATTGGCTAGAAATTCTGGAATTTCATCTCGATCAACCCATCCTTTAAAAATCACATTTTCAGTAAGATGGTTTTCTTTAACAATATCTTGTAATTTTTGCATTTCAGGACCATCTCCTAACAAAAGAAATTCAACATCAGGAATTTTCTTTACCACTTTCTGTACACTGTCTAATAAAATATCAATTCCTCTATGATTATACATTACGCCAGAAAAAACTATCCTCTTTTTTCTCTCTTTAGAATTATAGAATTTTTTTAAATCAGTTCCATTTGTCACTATGGAAATTTTTTCTTTAGATATTTTGTAATAATTATTAATTAATTCTTTAGTGGAATCATTTGCAACTAATAGTTTGTCTGCATTTCGTAAGGTTCTAGAATTATACACTTTCTCAATTTTCCTTTGAATATTTTTTAATCCTTTTGCTTTTTCATAAATTGCATCATCAATTTTTATTAAAACTGGTTTTTTCAATTTTTTCCCACATGACACAGCTGCTTTTGGAACAAGATGAAACGGATGGAAAATTGACAAAATAAAATCATAATTATTCTGTTTTCCTAATTCAATACCTTTTTTTTTCATGTTATCATAACACATTCGTGCAGCAATTTTCAAATTTGATTTTGACGGTGTAGACACTTTGTGTACTAGAATCTTTTTATGAATATCAGGTTCATATTTTTCACCATTCCATTCCAAGTCTGGTGTTAATACTGTTACTTCATGACCAAGTTCAGCAAATTTGTTTGCTAGTTCAACAATTACTACTACTCCACCACCACTAATAGGCGGGAAATGAAAAACCATAAAAAGAATTTGCATGTGTTTATCCTTTTAAAGAAGAACAAAAATGTTATGCTAAGTTGACAAATTCACATGAAAAAATCCAAAACTGGTTAATGTCATCAGGACTTTTTATTTCTAATGTTAACGATAAAAACTGTGGAGGTGTTCATTCTTTTTATGATGAAAAAACTAAACAGTATAGTTTTCTTTATCCTGAAATAACTGGTTATTTCATCAGTACTTTGCGGTTTTTAGATAACCAAAATCACGAAGAAAAATTTTTTCAGTACGCTAAATATTCTTCAGACTGGTTAATTGATATTTATGAAAAATTTGGAAATATTATTCAGGGAATTGATTCCGATTCAAAGAATAATTTTTCATACTCATTTGATTCAGCTATTTGTGCAAAAGGATTATTAGATTATTATGAAATGAGTAAAGAAAAAACATATTTGAATTACGCAAAAAAAATTCTATCTGATCTAAATCATGAAGCTATTAATTCTAACGGTTCAGTTAAACCATTCAAAGATATCTCCACAAACAAATATTTGGAAAGTGAACAGGTCTGGTATAAACAAGAAGGCTGTTTCCATATTAAGATTGCAATTCCTTATTTTCAATTATATGGAATTTCTAATGATGAAGAACAATTAAAAATTGCATCAAGAATATGTGATAACATAAGTAGTTATCAAAATTCAGATGGTTCCATTAGATTACATAAGAACTCTCAAATCATAAACCTACATACATTATGTTATGCACTAGAAGGATTACTATATGGTTTTCATGTAACCAATAACAAAGAGTATCATAAAAAATGTGAAAGAGCTGTAAATTGGTGTTTAAATCAGATTGGTGAAGATGGAAGTATTTCTTTATGGTTTAATTCAAAATATACTGGCAAGGCAGCATATCCTATAGCACAACTTATTCGATTAATGATTTTATTAGATAAAGTAAATAATAATTCAAATTATAAAGTACACATTAATCGTCTTTATGAATTTCTCATAACACTTCATGCATCAAATTCTGATTCAAAAATTGATGGAGGATTTTATGAAGAATTTTACAAATATCTATTTGGGTGGAAAAAACGATTACGTGTTAACTCATGGACCTCAATGTTTGCTTTACAATCTATCTATTTGTACCAAAATTATGAAAATATCACATTTGATGAACAAATTAATTTTCTATACTAGTTTCAATAAAGATGATTAGTTACCTAGACAATTTAAAATTGTTTTTGAATCTGGATCTTTTCTGATCTTGTTTTGACAATCATATATTAATGGAATTTTTGAATTTTGATAAATCTCATCAATTCTTTGTCTAGATATATCATGATGTTGAACAATGCATATACAACTTATTTTTTTTAATACTTCCTCATCTAAATTATCTACCCTACTGAAATTCATCTCTTTGAGATTGTTTTCAATCAAATATTTTTTTGTAACTTCTTTTTTAAAGTACGGATCATATCCAAAAACTTCAAATCCATTGGTGATTAATTCATTAATAATTTTGAAACTAGCGGAATCTCTCATATCTTCAACATTTGTTTTATAGCTTAATCCCGATACTAGAATAGATTTTTTCAAACCTAATTTTTTGATTGAATTTTCAATAGAATTTGAAATATATTTTGGCATTTTTACATTTATACTCAAAGCATTTTCAATTGTATCAAAATTTGTTTGAAATTTTTTGGCAGATTCCAACAAAAATCTGGGATCCTTGGGAATACAATGACCACCAGCACCTGCTCCTGGATAATGAGGCATAAAACCAAAGGGTTTTGTTGCTGCAGCATCTATCACACTTTTCACATTTATTCCTAAATTATCGCATAATATGGCTAATTCATTGACCAAAGAAATATTCACCAGTCTAAACGCATTTTCAAATGATTTTACAACTTCGGCAACTTTTGGAGATTCAACTCTAATCAGATTTCCACCATTTACATTATTGTAAATTTCTTTAGAAATTTCAAAAGTTACATCATCAGATGAATAAATTATTCTTGGTATATTTTCTATTCCCCATTCTTTATTGGAGGGATCAATTCGTTCTGGACAGAATGACAACCCAAAGTTAACTCCAATTTTAAATCCTTTATCTTCAATTAATTTTTGCATGCTTTCAGTTGTACCAACCTCTACACTACTTTCTAAAATTAAACAATCCCCTTCTTTTGCATTATTTAGAAAATTTTTAACAGCCTTTCTAACATAAATATCAGAACTGATGTTTATGTCAGGGATGGGAGTTGGAACACAAATTATTCCAATTTTTGCTAATTTACTTTCTTTAGATTCTTCAGATAAAGTTAGATTTTCTTTTCTACATTCAATAAATTTTTCTTTCAAAAGTTCTTCAGAATCTTGTAATTCATTGTTTTTTAATCTCGATATTCTTTCAGCATTAACATCTATACCTATTATCTTAAACCCAACAAATGATAATTTTACAGCAAGAGGAAATCCTACATAACCTAAACCAAAAATTTCTATAATACATGATTTTGATTTTATTTTATCAAGTAACCCTTTCATCTTCATAACCTTTTACTGAAATACAAAATTGATTTTTAACTATTTGTATTTTTAACTTCTCACTTTGTCTCATTTTTAACTAATTCCTTATAAATTTCTGCTTCACGTTTTTCAAGTTTATCAACATTAAAGTTTTGAGCCTCTTCTAATCCTCTTGATGAACATTTCAGTCTTAATTTATCATCATTAAATAACTGATTAATTTTTTGACAAAATGAATTTACATTACGCTCTGAAAACTGTATTGCATCTCCCAATTTTTCAGAATCCATAGATTTTGGAATAACGACAGGTATTCCCGCAGACATAGCTTCCATTATGGGCATAGGTAACCCTTCTTGATTTGTATCATATGGTAGAGCAAAAATATCTGCAGATTTGTAATATTTGGGAATTTCCTCATAAGGAACTGATTTTATAATAAAAATTTTATTTTCTAAATTGTTAGATTTTATTTCATTTATTAATTCATAATATAATTCTCCATTTCCAATTATCAGCAAATTAGCATTGATTTTTTTCATTGCTTGAATTAATAATCTATGATTTTTTCCTTCAATTAAATTTCCTACAGATAAAATCAATGGTTTAGATAAATTCTCAATAATTTTTGAATTAAAAAATTTTTTACAATTAACTTTGTTATAGAGTAATTCTGGTTTAGTAGATGTGTATTTTAAAACATATGGTTCAATAATTTTATAGACAATTGAAATTTTATCAGCATTTTGTAAGACATATGGTTCAATAAATTTTTCTGAATATTTTAAAACAAAAAATCTCTTCAAATTTTTCTTCCTAATTAATCGTCTATTGTAATCGTATTGAGTATGTAATGAAACATAAAATGGAATTTTAAGCTCTTTTGCTGTATAAGCTGCACACCAACCTGCCACAAGTGGATTATATGATCTAATTACCTGTGGTGAAATTTCTCTTACTAAATTTATGATTTTAAAAATTTCTTTTTTTCTATTTTTTATATTAATTTTTCCAACTGTGTGAATAATTAATTTTGCTCTCCCTGCAATTTTTTGTACTTTAGATTCTTCTATCTCTTTGTCAGTAAATGAAATTATGTGTACTTCATCAAAAATATTTTCAGGATTAAAATAACGCTCTTTAATTTCACCTTTTTCATAATATGCAATAATTGGATCATTAGGAAAAATACATATTTTCATTACTGTTTGTTTCAATAATGTTCAATTTATAGAATCCTAAATATGTAAAAATGTAGACAAATTATTTATGAAATAAATAAAAGAGATTTCTTACGATAATATTGTCTTTATCTGTAGAGATTACAAACACTGTTGGAAGTGAATGGAATCAAAAATTACTTGAATGTGAATACTCTACATCTTTTCAAACCTCTGAATGGTGCGAATTATATAAAAAAAGTTTTGAATCAAAACCATTTTTTATCAGCATAAAAGATAAATCTGGAAATCTCGTGGGACAGATGGCAACCATACTTCATAGAAATTACAATTGGAGAAATGCTAACCTAACAAAATTTGTTGGAAAAAAAATGAAATTAGGATCATCATTAGAATGGGAACGTGGACCAATAATACATAATGATAATTTAATGCAAGAAATTACCAACAAAATTTTTTCATCTATACAAAAAATCTGTGTTCAAAATAATGTTTCAAATATTCGTGGAACATCTCCTACCAATTCTAATATCTCTTTATTCCCATTCAGTGATATTGATTTAGTTCGGAATCCATGGTCTACATACATTGTAAAATTAAAAAATAAAGATGAGTTGTTTAATAATTTAGATAAAAAAACTAGATATGATATTAGAAAATCAGAAAAATCAAATCTAGAATTTGTTGAAGTAAAGAAAAAATCTGATTTTATTGATTATGTCAAACTAAAATTAGAACCAAAAGGAAATATAGGATTAAAAAATTATCCTGATTTTTTTGAACAACATTGGAAATTATTACATTCAAAACATTTGGAACAACTTTTCTTAGCTAAATTTGAAGAAAAAATTGTTTCAGGTATTTTATGTTCTACATTCAATGAGAATATGATTCAACATGGAGTCGTAACATCTAATGACGTACCAATTTCTGGAAGTTTTTTAACTTGGAAAACAATTCAATGGGGAATTGAGAATGGCTTTAATACATATGATATGGGAGGAGTAAATCCTGCTCCCAATGAAAAAGAAAAAGGAATTGAATTTTTTAAAAGTAAGTGGGAAGGAAAAAAAGATGATTATCTGATTTTAACCAAAATTTTAAGGAAACCCAACTATGGAATATCTAGAATTTTACAGGATCCAAAAAAAATTGCTGGTAAACTAAAAGAAAAATTTGGTTAAAAAAATAACAAAAATATGTAGACAATTATTTTGTACAAAAATTAAGAAAAGATTAGATATGTCTTTTTCAGAAAAAATGTAATGAAATTATTTTATGGTTCAACTTTGAATAAAAAACAAAATGATATTTTGTACATAAATGATGCTAATTTATCTCTGCCTTTTGGAATTACATATTTTGAGAAATCAATGCCATTTTTAGATAATCTCAGTTATCAAAAATGTTTAGGAAAAATTCTACCAGAATTATTTTCATATCAAAATTTCTCTTTCTGGTGGCTAATTTTACCAAGTTTAACGTATTCAATAATTGATTCCATAAATTTTATTGATAGATTTGAATCTTTTTTAAAAAAAACTAATCCTGAATCCGTTAAAATTATTGGAAATTTTGAAAAATTTTATTTAGTGAAACAAATTTGTCAAAATAATAATGTGTCATTTTCTTTTTCTAAATTTTCTTTTTTCAAGTATTCAATTAAAAATAAATTAAAAATAAAATTTCGTGAAAAATATTATTCAAATATTTTACAAAAAAAATTTAAAAAACGTTTAACAAGTTTTGAAAAAAAATCAAATATAATTCCTACATTTAAAAATAAATTAGTAATTTTTTCAGCAAATGTTTACAGAAGAAAATATTTTGATTTCGAAAAAAATTTAGAAACTACTCGTGAATTTGTAATAGATCCTTTAATCCCAAAAATTAAAGAAATGGGTGAAGAGTTAGTTGGTATTGATGTAGATTATAGTTTTGTTGGGGAAACTGACATTTTGGAACAGAGATTAAATGAATCTATGTCTTGGATTCCTTTAGAGGTAATATTGAGTGACATTCCTAAAAAAAATAAATCACAATCTCTTGTTTTATCTTATCAAAAAATTATTTCAAATAATGAATTTCAAACTCTATTTTGTTATAATGGGATAAATTTTTGGAGCCGATTAGAATCTGATTTTAAAAAAATCTCTTCCTCATATTATCTACCTTTTTTAATAGATATGATAGAAAAATTTGAAAGATTTCTTTTTAATTCTAAACCTAAAGCTGTTTTAATTCCATATGAAAAAGGATCATATGCATTAGCCTTGATAATAGCATGTCAAAAATTGGGAATCAACACAATTGGTATTCAACATGGTGCATTTGATTCTCTAGGTCATAATGATTATGCCCATACATATCTTAAATCTGACAAAATCCCATTTGGAATACCTATCCCAAAACATATGTTGGTATGGGGAAATTCTGCCAAGAATTTCTTATTAGCTAAAGGATATCCTAAAAATAAAATATCTGTAATTGGAAATCCTGAATTTCTCAATATTGAAAAAATTACGAATAACCAAGAAACTTTGAGAACTAAATTCAATTTTTCATCTGAAAAAAAAATTATTCTATTTGCAACTTCAAAACTTCAGCGTGGTTATATTTCTGATGAAAAAAGAGCTTATGATGAATATGTTCTTGAAGAGCTATTAAAATTATATTCTAACGACCCTAATTATATCATCATTTTGAAACCTCATCCAGTTAAAGAACCTATTTTTGTTTATGAAAAAATTATTCAAAAATATAGTTCAAAAAATTGTTTTACTAAAACTGATAATATTTTGGAGTTAATACAATTATCAGACGTACTTATTTCAGTTGAGTCATCTACTATAATAGATGCTATTGCTTTGGGAAAAATGGTTATTGAAATAACTTTTGATGATAGTAGCTGGATGGATCCAAAAATTGCAAAAAATATTTTGATTTTAAGTGACCTTAAAAATTTAAAAACTAATATTGAAAAAATGTTAAGCGATGAAAAACTTCAAAGTATTTTACGTGATGAACAACAAAAGTTTTTGTTAGAACACTATAATTTTCCTAATACTGATATCAATGAAATATTGAACTCTGTAATTAATTCCTAAATTAGAACGAATTTGTTTGTCCACCATCAATGACAAATATTGAGCCAGTAATAAAAGAGGCTTTTGAAGATGACAAAAATGAAACTATACTTCCTATTTCTTCTGGCTTTCCAAATCTTTTTAATGGAACCTGATTTTTAATGAAATTTTTCACTTTTTTTGGATTTTCTTTTTGTTTTTTCTCCCAAACTGAACCTTCAAAAAATATGTTCCCAGGAACTACTGCATTAATTCTAATTTCCATTTCAGCTAAAGGTTTGGATATCTGTTTTACATAGGTATTAAGTGCTGATTTTGCAGAGGCGTATGCTATAGGAACACTAATAGTTTCTATTCCTGCAATAGATGAAATACACGTAATGACACCATTGTTTTTTGATAACAATTCCTTGAATGTTTGAATTACATTAACAGCACTAAAGAAATTAACTTCAAACATTTTTTGCCATTCTTTGTGAGTTTCATTTCCTGAAGGAAATGATGTACCATCTCCTACATTACATACAAGAATATCTAATCTTCCATACTTTTTTGAGATATAATCCCTTAATTTTTCACATGCTTTACTATTAGTTACATCTGCAACAAAATAATCTGTATTTTCTCCCATTGAGTTAGCTGCATTTTTTAATGTAGAATTTGTTCTTCCGTTTAGGATTATCTTGCATTGTTCTTGTTTTAAAGAATCAGATATAGATCTTCCTATTCCCTTACTTGATCCTGTTATTAATGCTATTTTATTTTTTAATTTTAAGTTCATGATATCTCTATTTACTTTTCTTGTGAAAATTGATATGGACTTGGTGCATTTTTATTGCTAGATTTAACCTCGTCTGAAAATCTCTTAATTTGTTCTTCAATATTCACATTCACATTTTCACTCCATTTCGATAACAACTTGTCAAAAGTTTTTCCTCTATGTCCATCATTAATTTTAATTCCATTAATTCCAGTTACTGGTAACATACAAAATGGAGTTCCTGTCATAAAAGCTTCATCTGCAGTAATCACATCATAAACTTCAATATTCTTTTCTATGTATGTAATTCCAAGTTCATCAGCAAGTTCAAAAATATATTCTCTACTAATTCCTCTTAGAATATTTCTTGGTTCTGGGGTATACAATTTATTTTCTTTAACAATAAAAAAATTATCTCCTGTACCCTCTGAAATGAAACCATCTGTATCTAGTAATAATGCCCAATTATTGTCACCTTTCCAACTTGAAACTTCAATATTTGCCATCATGTAATGAATTCTACTTCTGTTTTTGATTTTAGGATCAAGCAAATAACTAGGGATTTGTCTTTGAGATGGAATAACTGCGTTAATTCCTCTATCAAATAATTCACCCATTCCAGCTACTGTCCACTTTAATGGAAAATCAGCTACAATTAGAGTAGGCTCTAGTTTGTTATTAAAAACATGAGAATAAATTGACAATGGACCTCTACTGACATTTATGACTAGCCTGTGTTCATCATTTTCATCAAATATTGATGCATTTTTTGCAATGACTTTTTCACAAATTTCTTCCATTTCGTCAATTGTTACTTTTAAAGGAATTTGAACAAACTTTATGGAAGAATAAAGTCTTTCCAAATGTTCTCTTAGTTTAAATTGTTTCTGATTAAATGAACGAGTCATTTCAAAAACCATGTCACCAAACATTAATGCTGAGTCATAAATTGAAACTTTGGCTTCACTTTCAGGAACGAAATCACCATTAATGTATACTTGTCTTACCTTTTCCATATCACTTTATTCCATTAATCATTTTTTTCATACTGTCATATTTATTTTGAAATATTTTATCATCTAAAAGTGATCTACCGTAATTATAGTTTCGTAAATCTTTAATGTTTAGTGAATCAATATTTTCTTCTTTTTTAGCTTCAACAATTAGTGATGTAACAGGATCTCTATCAAATCCAGTTAAGACAAAATTTGTTTCATACATTTTTTTCTTAGAGTTATATTGGTTGATTAAATTATGTTTTTCAAAGAATTTTTTATTTAGATCTTGCCATTCAGGTTTCGTTCCTTCAACATGTAATGGTTCTTCATAATCCTTTAATTCAGATTCACAAAATTTCTTTTGTTTTATTTCATAAAAACCATAGCGTTCTAATAGTGTTTTTAACATTTCAAAATCGTACAAGTAAATATGTCCTACACCCCCAATGAATTCTGTTAATGAATTATTAAAAATTACAGTATCTTGACCAGGAGAAACAATACAATTCATAAATGTTCCACCATATCCAAGATCTTTTCTTATATTTTCATCTTCATTTAATAATTTTTCATAAAATATTTTGTCTTTTTTAACATAAGCTTTTGCTAAAAGGAATAAATCAGGAGATAAAATTCGTAATATCCCATCTTTTTTGAGTACTCTATTAAATTCTAAAAGAACTTTTTCAAATTTATAATTTGGAATATGTTCGATTACATGACTACAAAAAATTGTTTTACAAGATTCATTTTCTAGAGGGATATTATCTGCATCACCTAATATTGTCTTTTGATCAACACGACTGGGTTTATGATCTAATGTCACCCAATCTTCTTTTTTCCAAATAGGACTTGGTCCAACGTTTAACTTTATGTCATTCAATTATCATCGTATTTACTGTCTATTTTAAAAACGTAGAGCATTTTTCATGCATGTTATTTTAACAAATATTTTTTCATCAAGGTTTCACAAAATCTCAAACTTTCAAAGGAATCAATTTCAAAAGATTTCCAAAATTCTAACTCTGTTACATCTATTTTACCTCCAAGTCGATTGTTTAATTTTTTAATAATTTCTGGTTTAAATATATAAAAAGAGCCATTTTCCAAATACTGTTCTTTAATTTCTTGTCTTCTTCTACGATTCTTGTAATCATAGTTTAAACTAGAATATCTATTATTTTGTTTTTTCCATAAGAAAAAATCATTTAATTTTGAACATGAAAACATAGAGTCCGCATTTATCCTCTTAAATTTTTTGATTGCTGTATCCAAGTCCTTGGATTCTCTTAGAGGTGATGTTGCTTGTAATGCAATCACCAGATCTACTTTCTGTTTTTTTTCAATTTCTTTAATTGCGTGAATCCATCCTGATTCTGATGATGATTTATCTGTGGATATTGATTTTGGTCTTTTAATAACTTCAACTTTTTCTTTTTTTGCAATATTCAAAATTCCTTTATTATCTGAACTTACCCATATTGATGAAATATTTTTTGCATTTTTTGCTTGTTTAATAGACCAACTCACAAGTGGCTTCCCACAAAAATTTATGATATTTTTTTTCGGAATTCCTTTTGAACCACCCCTTGCTAAAATAATTGCTACTATGTTCATTATTGTTTAAACAATATTCTAGATTAATTTAGATTTGACGGTTTTAAGAATTTGAAATTCTAATTAGTTATATATATACAAGTTACATAATTTCAATTTATGCAAGTTTCCAAACTTGATGAAATCTACTCGTTATCTAGTACTCTTACTTGTAAAGAAATGACATCAAAAATAACTGATTATGCTATTCAATCTCAAATTGAAAATATGGAGCCATCAAAATACATTGATCGTTTTACAGGTAAAGCAAAAAATGAACTTGTAATATATCGATCCAAATGTCCACTTTGTGATTCTAAACAATTTGATTTTTTGTTTACTAAGCAAGGATTTGATCATATCTTGTGCAATAATTGTGACCTTATTTTTACTCTGCAAATTCTCGATCATGAAAAGATCAAATTTCTTGAAGTAGGAAAAGAAGGTGATAACTATGGAGATTATAAATCAGATGCAGTTGTTAGTGACAGAGACAAAAAAAAATATGAAATTGTTTTTGAAGAATTAAAAAAATATTCTACAATTAACAAAATATTTGATTTTGGAAGTAATGCAGGTGTATTTCTTGATTGGGCTAAATTAAAAAATTACTCAATTATTGGACATGAATATCATGATGCATTAAGAAATGGATGTATTTCTAAAGGTCATACTGTTTTGAATGATAATCTTGAAACAATACATTTGGATGAAGTTGATCTCATTACTTGTTGGGATTACATTGATCATGTATTAAATCCAAAAACAATGATTGAAAATATTGGGAAATATCTCAAAAAAGATGGGTTATTCTTTTTTGCAATAAATAACAGAGATAGCTTATCTGCAAGAATTATGCATGAAAGATCACCTATTTTCATTGGACCGCATCATACAATGCATTATGGTATTAACCAACTCAATTTATTGATGAAAGATTATGAATTACTGTATTCCGAATCTTATGTTTCTGAACTTAATTGGATTTCTAATTGGTTGAATTTTAAAAATGCAGAATTTGGTGATTCATCATTAATGAAAGATCTTTTATCTCCTAAGAAAATTTGTGAATTAGGAATGGGTTTTAAAGTAAATGCAATATATAGAAAAAAATAATTCTTTAGATATTTTTTTCAACTAACTCACAAATGATATGAATCACTATTCTGTGACCTTCTTGTATTCTTGGAGTACTCTCTGAAGGAATTTTTAATATTATATCTGATATTTTTTCTAAATCATTTCCATTTTTACCTGTAATGCTAATGATTTTAGCTCCTTTTTCTTTCCCTTTTTTTATACCATTTATGATATTTTTTGATTTACCACTTGTGGATATGGCAAAAATTATGTCCCCTTTGTTTGCTAGAGCATCACATTGTCTTGAAAAAATTTCATCAAAATCATAATCATTACCAATTGCTGTTAAAATTGAAGAATCTGTAGTAAGAGCAATTGCTGGAAAACTTTGTCTTTCTAAAAGAAATCTACCTATAAATTCTGCAGCCATATGTTGTGCATCTGCTGCACTTCCACCATTTCCAAAAATTATAATTTTATTTCCATTTTTAATACAATTAATTATTTCGTGTATGGCAAGTAAGATTACTTCAGTAATTTGTTTTGAATCATTTATTGTATTTTTACTTTCTTCAAATAATTGAAAAATACTGTCTTCAGAAATAATCATAATAAAATCAATGATTTGTTGTTAATTATCTTTACCTACTTTACGTTAACTATCATATCAGCCAATTCTCTAAAAGCTCCTTGACCTGAATTTCTTTTACAAATGTAATCTACTTCTTTTTTTACTTCATTAACACAATCTAGAGGGGCAAGAGACAAACCTACTTTTTTTAATAGTTCTACATCATTCACATCATCACCAATATATGCAATTTGAGAAGGAGTAACATTGTATTTTTCATAAATTTTATCTAGAATCAATTCTTTTTGAATAACTCCACCAAAAACTTTTTCTATTTTCATTCGTTTTGCCCATTCTCTGACAATTTTAGTTTTTTCTTTTGTAACAATGATTGTTGGAATATTTTTTTTTCGAAGTAAAGTGACACCCATACCATCTCTCACAAAAAATTTTTTTATTATATCTCCTTTATCTGTATAATACATTCCACCATCAGTTAAAACTCCATCAACATCAGTTAAAACAATTTTAATTTTTTTACATTTATTTAATATATTATTTTTCATAATATTAAGGTCCATTTTAACTATATTTCAGTGTTGATAACAAATACAAAATTATTTTCCTTTTACTTCATTAAAAATTGCTTTAGTTAGATTTTTTGTTTTTTTATCAATTAAGATTAAAATTCCAAAGTATATTGCAAATGAAAAAATTACATAGAACAATACATTAGGTAAGAATACAAATATTTCTTTTTCATAAACTAAAAACTCTTCCATGAAAAAATATGATAAAGAAAATATTCCAATACTCGTGATTGTATATTTTGCAAGATCTAATAATTTAATATCAAATTTAAAATTGTGTAGAACTAATTTTAGACGATACAATGCAAATGGAATTGGAATTATTGCTGCAATTATAGCCCAATAAGTAATTAATTCCAGGTCTGTTCTACTAGTTTGAGTAAGTATTAGTAGTACTATTGTCAAACTTGATACATATACAATTCTCTGAATAATTGTTAAAGTAGGCAAAAAGAATAATTTACTTTTTATATAATCTCTAAAACTTCCATTCTTTTCCAAATCTATTTTTTCAAGTCCCTTTAGTGATGTTTCAAAAATATTGTTTACAGATTGAAATAACACTCTGATTGCTAGAAAAATTACCACTACGGTAGCCCCTTCATAGATCGGATTTAACGTAAATAATGCAGGTCTTGCAAATACCACTGTAAATGCAAATAACGGAATTGCAAAAAATAATACTAGTCTAAAGTTTTCTCCAAAATATTCTCTTTTTCCACCACTTAGAATTTTTGCATAAAGTCCATTAGATACTGCACCTGAATGACCTACTATTGCAGCTATTGCAATTGCTACAGTCCAATATGATAATCCAATTACACTGCCAGTAATTAGTATAAATATTAACACATCAAAATATTGAATTGTAGCATGTAATTTTCCTGAATAAAGTGATAACCATGACAGTTTTAACCATTTCACAAGAAATTCTTTTTTAATTCCATTAACAATTTGGTCTCTTGCTGAATAAAATAAAATTGAATTACTTACAACATAAGCAAGTGTACTTGCTATTATTGCTCCATGAATTCCTAGATCTAGAAAATATACAAAAATTAGTCCAACAGGAATCTTTGCAATTTCGAACCCTATGGTTCCATAACTTACAACTTGTGGCTTTGAACCCAAATTGATCGCTGTAAGTATTCTGTTTAAAAACAACATAGGAACCATGATTACTCCAAAATACAGGACTTCAATTTTCACTTCAGAATTTTGAGCTACAAAGAATGCAATTACTAAATAAGCAATAATTCCTATTAATGAAAAACTACTACTTGAAACAATAGCTGTTTTTGCAGATTTTATTCCTCTTGCAATTTCTCTTGTAGTCCAAGTAGATATGATTGGCTCAATAACAATCACATATGTCAATAATCCTCCAATCAAACCCCATGTGCCAAGATCTTCAGGTGATAATCTTCTTGTTACAATTAACGTAAAAATTATTCCTGTGAAAAGAGTAGAAAGTGTAATTATAAACGATATTAAACCTGAATATGTAACTCTAACATTTGACAAATTTACTCTTGATTTTTTTAACCAAGGTTAATTATTATAACATTATTGTGGACTAATTTGCTTGAAATCAAAATATTATCAATTCTTTGTAAACCCAAATCTTAAGATACCACGAAATGTTAGATACTGTGCTTATCTTGGATTCAAATGAAAGTTTGAGAACATTAACAGAATTTGAAGTATCTAGACGAAAATTTAGAAAAAAACTCAAAAATCCATTATTGTATAATACTGCACGTTCATTTTATAATGTCTATTGTAATTTTTCAGGGCCATTTCGCAAGCTTCCTGATTATTTAATCATAGGTGCATCTCGTTGTGGAACCACATCCCTTTTTGAATATTTGATGAAACATCCAAGTGTAGAATACCCCACAACAAAACAAGTTCATTACTTTGATAAACACTATCATTTCGGAAAAAATTGGTACAAAATGCATTTCCCTTTAAAATGGAAAAAAGGAATTTCAGGTGATGCTACACCCTATTATCTTAATTCTCCTCATGCACCAAAAAGAGTTCATGATCTTATTCCATCTGTCAAAATAATCGTAATGTGCAGAAACCCAGTAGATAGAGCTTATTCTCAATATTATTTAGAATTTTATGGGAAAAATGAAACTCTATCATTTGAAGAGGCAATTGAAAAAGAAGATGAAAGAATTAAAGATGAATATGAGAAAATGGTGGCAGATCCACATTTCTATAGCAAAAAATATCACACATTTTCATATGTTGATTCTGGAAAATATGAAAAACACTTGCAAAAATGGTTAGATTACTTTCCAACATCTCAATTTTTATTTATTCAAAGTGAAGATTTTTACAAATCCCCTTCTACAATTTTTTCACAAATTCTTCAATTTCTTAATCTACCTAAATACAATTTACCTGAATACAAAATCTTCAGAGCAGAAAAATATTCTAATATGGATCACAAACTAAGAACAAAACTTGAAGATTATTTCAAGCCTTATAATGAAAAATTTTACAAATTGATAGGAAAAAACTGTAATTGGTAAATTTACAAATATTATAAAAAAATCTATATCTGTTACATTTTTAAATTTGTTATGAACCCTATTGGAATAATGTTGGGGAGACTATCACCTGCCATAAATAAGCAAATTCAATCTTTTCCAATCAAATCGTGGATGCAGGAATTTCAATTAGCTAATAAATTGGGTTTTGATTTAATTGAATGGATTTATGATTTATCTAAAAATAATCCAATTATTTCAGAAAATTTAAGTGAATTAAAAACACTTTCATTAGAAAATAACATAAAAATTAATTCTGTTTGTGCTGATTATTTTATGGAAAAAAAATTATTTGATGTTTCTAATTTTGAACTATCTTCTAATTTGAGAGTTTTAAAACAACTAATTGAAAATTGTCATAAATTGGATATAGAAATTTTAGAGATACCTCTTGTTGATTCATCTTCTATACAAAATGAAATATTTAGAAAAGAATTTGTTTCTAATTTGAATTCTGTTATACCTTTTGCAGAAGACAACCAAGTATTTCTAACGTTAGAAACAGATTTACCTCCACAATTTTTTCGTGATCTTTTACTAGAATTTAATCATCCTAATATCATGGCAAATTATGATATTGGAAACAGTATATCATTAGGATATGATCCTTCTATTGAATTAGATATTCTTTCCAAATGGATAAAAAATATTCATGTAAAGGATCGTTTGTATCATTCTAATACTGTACCTTTAGGAACTGGTGATGTTGATTTTGATTTATTTTTTTCTGCTTTATCAAAAATCAAATATTCTAATTCTTTAATAATTCAGGGAGCGAGAGAGGATCTCGAAAACTTTCATATTTCTCCAGAACAAACATGTTCAAAATATCTAAAATTTGTAAAAGATTATGTATCTAAACATTTGATTGAATGATAGAAGAATTGAAAATTATTATTACTGGTTCAGAAGGTTTGATAGGATCTCAACTATCTGACTTTTTGGCAAACAATTATGAAATTATTAAACTTGATTTATTGTTAGGACATGATCTGACTGATGAATTATTTGTAAAAGATTGGTTTAGTAAAAATAATGCACATGCACTAGTTAATTGCTTTGCATTAAATGATCATGTAAAAGAAGGAGAGAAACGTGGAACATTATTTGATCAAAATTTACAAACTCTTTCAAAATATTTTGATGTAAATCTTGTTTCATTATTTTCTGTTTGTAGAGAATTCGCTCGAAATAATTCTAAAGGTGCAATAGTCAATTTTGCGGCTACAACAGGAATTGTTTCAGCAAGACCTGATCTTTATGACGGTTCTCATAAAGATATTGGATATTCTGTATCAAAAGCTGGAGTCATAAATTTAACAAAATATTTGGCAACACATTTGGCGCCTAATTTTCGAGTAAACTGTATTTCTCCTGGAGGAATTGAACACAACCAAGATGAATCATTCAAACAAAAATATTCTCAATTAACTCCAATGAGAAGAATGATGAAAAAAAATGAATTAAATGATATCATTGAATATCTTTGCAGTGATAAATCCTCTTATGTAACAGGTGCTAATTTTATTATTGATGGTGGCTGGACAAGTTGGTAGATTTGATACTTACTAAAGTTTATAACAAAATAACTGAATGATCAAATAATTGACTTTCATTACTGCAGAAATTGGAATTAATCATAATGGTGATTTGGAAATTGTCAAAAAACTAATTGATTTAGCTGTTGTTGCTGGATGTGATGCAGTTAAATTTCAAAAGAGAACTATCGAAAAAGTTTATTCAAAAGAAGTTTTAGATTCTTCTAGAGAAAGTCCATGGGGAACTACAACTAGAGAACAAAAACTAGGATTAGAATTTTCATTAAAAGATTACAAAATCATTGATTCATACTGTAAAAAGAAACAAATTCAATGGTATGTTAGTTGTTGGGATGTTAAGAGCCAGCTTCAAATGAGAAAATTCAATCTGAAATATAACAAAGTGGCCTCGGCAATGCTTATTCACAAAAAATTACTACATACAATTGCTGAAGAAAAAAAATATACTTTTATTTCTACAGGTATGAGTACCATGAAACAAATCACTGAAGCCATAAAAATTTTCAAACAACATTCATGTCCTTTTGAATTAATGCACTCTCATAGTGCATATCCTATGCTTCCAAGTGAGGCAAATCTCAGAATAATTCAGACTTTACAAAAAAAATTTAAATGTAATGTAGGTTATAGTGGTCATGAAACAGGTTCATACCTAATTTGTGTAACTGCAGTCATTTTAGGTGCTACTTCAATTGAGAGACATATCACATTAGATAGAGCTATGTATGGCTCTGATCAAGCAGCATCCTTAGAAGCTGCTGGTTTACTTCGAATGGTCAAAGATATTCGTGATCTTGATAAAATATTTGGTGATGGTGTTAAACGAATATGGGATTCTGAAAAACCAGCTATGAAAAAATTACGAGATATATTATCTTAACTTATGTATTGTAAGATTTTTCATATAGATAAAGAAACAAAATGTGAATCAATAATTGAAAATTTAGAATTAGGTAAAAATTGTAATATTATAACAGATGATATATGTATTAAATATGATTTAGAAAAAAATGGTTATGAATGTAGATCTCTATCAGAAATTTTTCCTGATGTCGATCCCATCTCATCCAAAATTTATGATTTAACAGTAAAAAAAATAGAAGAATATAAAGTTCATTTGTCGTCAATTAACTATGGTACTATTCCAATTTTTACTATTATAGAACCAATTTTAAGAGATGATTTAGTACTAGTTAACAAATTTAGTTTTTTATTAAGTAAAAAACAAGATATAATTTTTATATTTAGGAGTCCAGATTATTCTTTATTTTTATTAAATAAATTGGCTAGAGAAGAAGATTTTGAAACTTTTCATAAATCAAAAATAAATCATATTTCAAAAAATAAAATTACTTTGATTTCATCTTTTAAAGAAAAAACTTCATTTAAGAAAAAATTATTTCTTACTTTTAATAAAAATTCAGAAGAAAATATTTTAAAATCAATTAAAGATAAAATCAAATTCCTAAAAAATCAGCAAAAATTAACTTTATTTTTCTTAACACCTTCTACACGCTATGTTCTTAATCCAATTTTTTCTGTTGTTGAACAATTTCAAAAAAATAATATTTCTAATCATATGATTTCTTTTGATCATACACTTGTAGATGAATTAAAAAAAGATAATTTTTCTATATCTGATTTTTCAAGAGAATCTTTAGTTTTATCATCTATTATACAAAATAATGATGATGGCAAAAAATTGATTGATCATATTTTAAATATTGCTAAAGAAAAAAAACTTGAATTAATAATTTTTGAGAATTTTATAAATCCAAAAATTTTTAATATTTTTAGATTTATTGCGATTTTCAAGATAACCAAAATTATACTTCAAAATACCAATACTCAATCCTTGGTAGTTGCTTTTGATGGAAATAGTATGGGTAATGCTATTACCCTGGCATCAACAATACTGGAAATTCCTTCTTATTCAATTTGCTCTTTGGCAGTAATAAATAATCCACTTACAAAATTTATCTATACTGCTGACAAAATTTTAATTTATGGTACACATGGATATGATCTTTTACAAAAATTTGAGTATCCCTCAAACAAAATAATAATCACAGGAAATGTAATGTATGAATATTTCTCTGAGATTGATTATGAAAAATGCAAAGATCAAATCAACAAGCTATGTAATTTTGATTTTGATAAACCATTGATTGTTTTAGGTGGTAGATGGTATCCTAATGATGAAAATTGGATCTCAAAATTTATCAAGTTTTGTAATCACCAAAATTTTAATGTTTTAATTAAAGTTCATCCTCTTTATCTAACAACTAACACAGAAATTCATCAACACATGATCCAAAAAATTCAAGAATTATGTCATGATCTCAATTTTTCTATTCAAATAGATATCAGCCCTTCTATATTACTTCCAGCAGCTGACTTGGTTATTACTGATGAATCTCAATTAGGTGTTGAGGCTGGCTTGTTAGGCAAACCATGGATCACAAAAAACTTTCATAATGATAAAGAAAGATTCCTTTTTGAAATGTATGGACATTTAATAAATTCTGTTCATGTGACAAATTATGAAGATCTAGAAAAAACAACTCTTGAGATTCTTATTGAAAAAAAACATTCTAAATTTATTGAACAGAATAAAAAGGAGTTATTGAAAAAATTTAGCAATCAAAATAATGATAAATCTTCTGAAAAAATCTTTTCGATTATTAGAAAACTATGATAGTCAAGTTCTAAATTGATTTTTAATCATACTAATTCAGGTGTAGCTTCACCTGATGATTTTGAAACTGGAGCAAGACATTTACGACAAATTTCTATCTCTCTATACCTTCCAGTTTTTTGATATTCTCTCATTCGAGTTAATTCTTCTCCATGCCATATTTCTTTAATTGTGTGTTCATGAATATTCCCTAGTGAATATTCTTTTTTAGCATCTAAGCAGCAAGGAGTGCAAGTTCCATCATACCTTATGAACATTCTCTGAAATGGTTGTGCACAAACAAAATCTGGATTGTATTCTTCATAATCTCCATGTGCAGTAGTATGGTTAACCCATTCGATAAATCCAACAGTTCCAACTATTGGAATCCAGAAATTTTTGTATGCTTCTATTTCTTCAGTTTTTGTACCAGGAAACAATACCATGGATACACGTGTTTGAACAGAATCATATCCTCCTTCTTTTTTAATTTTCATAAATTTTTTGATATTGTCAACTACTTGATTATAATCTGCTCCGATTCTAATTTTTTCAAATTTTTCAGGGATTATTGAATCTACAGAAAAAAAGAGATCATCTATACCTGCTTCTAAAAGTCTATGTGACATTTCTTCAGTCAATAAAGTTGCATTTGTATTAAACATCACATCCATTATGCCTTTATCTTTTGCATACTTGACTCTCTCAACAATTTTTGAATCAGCTAAAGGTTCACCCAAGTATTGGAGTTTAAGAGAACACAATCCATTTTCTGCGCACTCATCAATAATTCTTTTATATTCATCCATAGGAAATTCAACATCATTTCCAGGTAGATAATCAAATCCTTCTTTCGATTGAATTGTACGTGGACACATAACACATTCTAAATTACAATAACTTGTAGTTTCAATATCCAAATGAATTGGGAAATCTGTAACTATCATAGATTTTGGAATGGATGACCATTTCTTTCTATATTCCCAATATTCTTTACTTCTGTGTTCAGTCCATATCACATCTTTAGATCTAAACTCACTATAATATTGCCAAGGTTTTATTTCCTTAAGTCCATCTATTTCTTGGGCCATGGTTGTATTGCCTCAAATTACCATATATACTAATTTGTGGACATTTTCTTTTATGTTTGACATGAAATTAATTAATCCAAGAATTATGTGTATATTATGATTGGATGTATTATTCAGGCTAGAACTGGATCTTTAAGACTCCCTAGTAAAATTTTAAAAAAAATTGATCAAATTAATACCGTTCTTTCATTTACTGTAAAACAAGTTAAAAATTCCAAAATTATTCAAAAAATTGTTGTAGCTACAACTAATCTACCAGAAGATGACGTTCTTTTGAACCATACTAAAGAACTTCGTGTAGATTATTTTCGAGGTAATTCATTTGATGTTTTGGACAGATACTATCAATGTGCAAAAAAATTTTCATTTTCAATCATTGTACGAATTACATCTGATTGCCCTCTTGTCGATCCAATAATTATGGATGAAATAATTTCAAATTTTGAAAAGAATAAAAATTCACTTGATTATTCTAGTAATGTACATCCAAATAGAACATTTCCTCATGGTACTGATGTTGAAGTATTTTCATTTGAAACACTAGAAACTGCTTGGAAAGAAGCCAAAAAACCAGCTGAGAGAGAACATGTAACACCTTATATTTATAACAATAAAAAATTTAGATTATTTAATCTAACAAACCAAAATAATTTATCCAACTTCCGTTGGACTATAGATTATAAAGAAGATCTAGAATTAATACAAAAAATAATATCAAAAATAGATGCAAGACCTATTTTAATGAATGATATACTTGAATTATTATCAAAAAATCCAGAATTGATTAAAATTAATCAAAATATCCATAAAGAAAAAATTTGATTAACAAGAATAAAGAGTTTTTAAAAAGTAATTTGCTTTCAAATTAACCATATGACAAAAATTAAATTATTTGATCCTTCTATCAACAAATTAGAAGAAAAATCAATTGTAAATGTTCTCAAAAGTCATTTTTGGGCGTCTGGGGCAGGAACAAATTATGTACAAAAGTTTGAAAAACAATTTCAAAAATTTGTTAACTCAGATAACACAGTAGCAGTAAATAGTGGAACAGCCGCATTACATCTTGCTCTTTCATTGTTTAATTTGTCAAATAAAGAAGTAATTCTTCCCTCATTGTCTTTTGTCTCTACAGCTCATGCTGTTATTTTAAATCAAGCAAAACCTGTTTTTGTTGATGTAGATCCATCTACCTTGTGTATAGATCCTGAAAAAATCAAAAGTTTAATTTCTAAGAAAACTGAGGCAATTTTACCTGTTCACTTTGGTGGATTTCCTTGTAATCTTGATGCAATTTCAAAAATTTGTATTGATAACAATATTCCTCTTGTTGAAGATGCTGCTCATGCTGCGGGAGCATCCTACAAAAATAACAAGATTGGTACTCATGGAAAATTTGTATGTTTTAGTTTCCATCCAGTAAAAAATCTCTCTATGCCTTCAGGTGGATTAATTTCGATAAATGGCACTAATCACAAAAATTTTAAAAAAATTCTAAATTCTAGACGTTGGTGTGGAATAACAAACCGAATTGGTTCTGAATATGACGTTAAAGAACTTGGCTGGAATTATTACATGAATGAATTTTCAGCTGTTTTAGGTTTGGTTCAATTAGATAAACTAGATAAAATGAATAAAAAGAGAAAATTGATTGCAAAAAAATATTTTACAAAAATAAATCTAGAAGAGAAAATGCCATTTAATACAGAATGCTCTTATCACTTATATTGGATATTGGTAAAAAATCGAACCAAATTTCGTAAGAATTTACATGATGTGGGAATAGAAACTGGTATCCACTACAAACCAATTCATTTGATGAGCATGTACAAAAATAATAGAAAATTACCAATTACTGAAAAGATCAGCAAACAAATTGTATCTATTCCTATACATCCTAATCTAACAAATAGTCAAACCAATAAAATCATTAATGCAATAAATAAATATTCATAAAACATTTTTTCAAATTTTTAATTTTTCAATAATTCTAATATGGGACACTAATTGAGATAATTCATCTGTATCTATTGACGTAGATGCATCAGGACCTTTTGATTCTTTTAGTTTTACATGTTTCTCAATCATGATTTGTTTTGAACCACTTTGTTTTTTTAAAATAGTAAACAAAATGGGTGCAGTAATTCCGAGAGTATGATCTGAAAAACCATCAAATTTTTTTGCTTGTTCCCAATTAATTTTCTTAATATCTGTAGGATATTTAGATATACAATAACAAAAAGTAACTTTGTTCTTTGCAAAAATTTTTTCTAAATATTTTTTATTTCCACCCATTCCCATGCTGATAAAAACTGGTTTTTTTGTTATTGATTTTTGCAATAATGTTTCTTTTGAATTAGGATCTTTTAGAAGGCAGGTTCTTGAAGCAATTTTGTATCTTTTCACGTTTAAAGTTTCTAAGAAAGGAATTGCCTCTGGATAAAAAGCACTACAAAAAAATTCAATCCCTTCTTTGTCTGCAATTTTTTTAAATTTTTCAGCTTTTTTAAAAGTCACTTCTGATTTTTTAATAAATTTCCATTCTGGATATTTTTCTGAATAAAGATCTGTTGCTCGCCACATTTGAAATTTTACCGCATCTGCACCAGCTTTTTTTGAATTTTTAATTAATTTTTCAGCTTTAATAATATCTCCTTCCCAATTGGATGCAATTTCTGCTACAACAAAAGTTTTCATAGTCTACCAAAAGATTCTTAAAAATTTAACTGTTTAATACTGCTCATTGTCTTTCTGATTAGTATGATTAATTTAAGAAAAGTTTCAAAATCAGATTATCGATTTCTGTATAATTTACTTAAAGAAAGAGAATCAACTACTAATATTTCTCATAAAAAAATGCCTACATATAGCGAACATGTTAAATTTGTTTCATCAAATCCTTACTTTAGATGGTATATCATTGAATATCAAGGAAAAAAATCTGGTTCTATTTATCTATCAAAAAATAATGAAATTGGAATATTTATCAAAAATTCATCTCAAGGAAACAATATGGGACAAACAGTTCTTAAATTGTTAATACAAAAACATCCAAGATCAAGATATCTGGCCAATATAAATCCAAAAAATAAAAAATCAATTAAGTTTTTCAAAAAAAATGGTTTTAACTTAATTCAATATACATTTGAATTATCTAAAGATAATTAAATTAATTATTTTTTTTTAACAATTCTGATTTTTTTAACGTATTGACAATATCTTTTTTAGAAAGTTTTTCTACTTTGTCTGAAGAATAGACATTTAATTTTTTTATTTTTTTAATTCCACTGTAAACTTTTTCAATTTGTTTTCCATGAAACATTGGATAAAATGGATTCGCAATCATGTACATATTATTATATTCCCAACTGTATCGCATTTCATCTTTATCAATCAATGTCTCATGAAGTTTTTCTCCTGGTCTTATTCCAATTACGTCTTGTTTGATTTTTCCAAAAATGTCAGATAGTGCATCACTAATAGTTAAAATTGAATATGCCTTTAAACGTGGTACAAAAATTTCTGATCCTTTTCCAAATTTTATTGCATTTAAAATAAAATCTAGTGCTTCATCCATTGTTATACTAAATCTTGTCATTTCAGGCTCTGTAATTGTGATTTTCTGGTTTGATTCAATCAATTCAATAAATTTTGGAATCACAGAACCACTACTCCCAAAAACATTTCCATAACGAGCAGCAATGAATTGTGTTTGATGTCTTTTTATATCTAGATAATTATTTGCTGAAACAAATAATTTTTCCATTAATCTCTTAGTTGCACCATATGCATTCAATGGTGCCACAGCTTTATCTGTACTAATACAGATAGCTTTTTTTACATTATTATGAAAACACGCTTCAATTACATTTTGAGAACCTATTACATTTGTTTTAATTGCTTCAAATGGATTGTATTCAATTTTAGGAACATGTTTTAATGCCGCAGCATGGAAAACAAAATCTACATCTTCTAATGCTTGTGTCAGTCTTGGCAAATCTTTTACATCTCCTAAAAAAAATCGTAATTTCTTGTTATTGAATTTAGATTCCATTTCAATTTGTTTACTTTCATTTCTACTAAAAATTCGAATTGAATCTACATCAAATGTCAAAAGTCTTCTTGTTAGTGCTTGTCCTAATGAACCTGTTCCACCAGTAATTAAGATCTTTTTACTTTTAAACACGGTTTTGATCCTTTTTACTATTGTAAAAAACCTTACTTAGAAAATTTTTGTCAGACAAAATATAGTTTTTACTAAGCTGTAGGCTCAGTATTTTCATTTGACATGTGGATTCCTTGATCTGCATCGATAGCTCTTTCACAAGTGGCACACGCAGGTATCTTGTAAAACTCTCCTTTTTTTAATGTCTCTCTAATCTTGTTTAATTTAATTGATTTCCAAATTGATTTCAAACTTTGTTTACTTATATCACCAATGACTAATTGTTGATCATAATCTAAACAACAAGGAGAAACTCTTCCATCTTCTATTATTGAAAGACGTGTAAAAGGTTGATGACACACAAATTCAGATTTGTATCCATCTATGTACTTTTTATCTTTTCCAATTTCTTTTCTTGGATCTACATATTGTTGAAATCCTATAGCATCTGCATATTGTAAAAATAACTCTTTTGCATCTCTTATTTCTTTATGTGAAACATCTGGAAATTGAATAATGCTTACTCTGATTACGGGGCTGAGTAATCCTTTTTCATCCCGCATTTTTTTGAATTGTTTTAGATTATTCATCACAAGATCAAAATCAGACAATACACGAATTTTGTTATATTTTTCTTTATATGGCGAATCAATTGATATCAATAATCTATCTAAACCTGACTCTAGTAATTTTTCAGCTTTATCGCCTGTTAATAATCCTCCATGAGAATGAAAAAATACATCGATTATCCCTTTATCTTTTGCATAACGAACCATTTCTATTAACTTTGGATGGATTAATGGTTCATTTAACAAATTTAGATTGATAGAATATGTGCCCAATTCAACTGCTTCATCTATAATTTTTTTAAACAATTCTAAACTCATATGTTGAGCTTTTCTCCATGTTCCTTCTTCTACTCTAACTGTTCTAGCACAAAAAGTACATTCTAGATTACAAACATTTGTTATTGCAATATCTAAGTGAAGAGGAAATTCTTCTAACACTAAATTTTGAGCATTTTCAATCCATTTTTTTCTATATTCAAAATATCTTTTTGATTGAGATTTTTCCCATTTATTGTAATGTTCAGTTCTAAATTCTTTGTATCCTAAAAAAATATCTGTTTTTTGTTCCATGATTATAAATTAACATTGTGTTATAAAAGTTCTAACACTTATAATTTGTATAAAATTAAAATTTTTTTGTAGACAAATTTTTACAACAACAATTATTTCCTAATATGTATGAGAAATTCTAACTTGAATATAGTTGGAATTATACCTGCTCGCGGAGGATCTAAAAGAATTCCCAAAAAAAATCTCAAATTATTAAAAGGAAAACCTCTAATTGCTCATACAATTATTGAAGCAAAAAAATCACGATTTTTAAATTCTCTTTATGTTAGTACAGACGATGATAAAATTGCTCTAGTTTCAAAATCATATGGAGTTGATGTTATTAAAAGACCAAAAAAATTAGCACAAGATACAACTCAGGGATATGTTCCTATACAACATGCAATCAAACACTTAGAATCTAAGTTTAAGCAATCTATTGATGTTGTTGTAGTTTTACAACCTACTTCACCATTACGTAAATCTGTTGACATAGATTTTGCAATTTCTGAATTTATTAAAAATGATTGTGATAGTCTTGTTTCAGTAACAGATGTTTGTTTTCCACCTGAATTCATGTATAAAATAAAAAATAAAAAACTATATCCAATATTAAAAACAAAATTAAAATCAAAACGTATTCAGGATATACCAAAAACATTTCAGATTAATGGAGCAGTTTATGTTACAAAAACCAAATTTCTCTTAAAGTATAATTCACTATTTTCACAAAATCCCTGTTTTTATCTTATGCCATTTGAGCGTTCTATTGATATTGACTCTATTCATGATTTTGAATTTTGTAAATTATTTTTATAACTTTGAGGTCATTTTGTATTGTGCATGTAACTAGAAATCCTGAATTAATTATGTTTAGTGAAGAAATTGGTAGGATAATAAATGAAGAATTAGATAAATAACGTAAATAATTTATTTTAGAACAGATGGTTTTATTTATTGAGTTTAAATGATTTTATCAAAAAAGCAGAGTTGTTAGATGTTAAAAAATTTGAAAATGAAATTAAAATTGCAGTTCTAAGTAATTTTACTCATAGAGGATTACTAGAAACCATTAAAGTAAAAACATCTGAACTAAATACAAATTGTCTTACCTATTCTTGTGGATATAATCAATATTCACAAGAGATGTTAGATCCCTCTAGTAATTTGTATAAATTCTCATCAGATTTAATATTTCTAATGTTAGATCTAAGTAATTTTTTTGGAAATGATTTCTATTCTATAGATTCGTTTCCTATTGAATCAAAAAAAGAAATGATCGAAAATAAAATAGCAGAAATCAAAAATTTAATTAATTCATTTCAAAATCGAAATAACTCCAAAATCATTATTTTCAATTTTCCAATTCCCATTTATTCACCTAAGGGAATTAATGAATTTAAAACAAATTATGGGTTAAAGGAGATGGTTGCAAATCTCAACCAAGCATTATATGATTTTTCAAAAACTAAATCATCTGTTTATGTATATGATTTTAATGCATTTGTGATGTATTATGGACAACAAAATATTTAGATTATAGACAATATTTTTTTGGGGATTTAAAAATTGCAATGGGTTTTATTCCTAAGTTAGCTGACCAATTAATGACATATGTTATTCCAAATTTAGGAAGGAATAGAAAATGTATAGTTTTAGATTTAGATAATACATTATGGGGAGGAATAATTGGCGAAGATGGTTTTGAAGGAATCAAAATTGGTACAAAATATCCTGGAAATGCATTTACTGAATTTCAACGTAGGTTATTGGAATTACATAAACAAGGAATAATTTTAGCAATCAATAGTAAGAATAATCCTGAAGATGCATTACAAGTAATACGAGAACATCCAGACATGATCTTAAAAGAAGAACATTTTGCATCATTGAAAATCAATTGGAACGATAAAGTAACAAATATGAAAGAAATTGCAGAAGAGATTAACATCGGTTTAGACAGTCTGATATTTTTTGATGATGATGAAATTAATAGAGAATTTGTCAAAGAAGCATTGCCCATGGTAAAAGTTATTGATTTACCTAAAGATCCTTCATTTTATGCCTAGCACATTGATTAATCTTCCAGATTTTAATGTGTTAAAATTAACAGAAGAAGATAAACAACGTGGAATTATGTATTATCAACAAAGGCAAAGAAATGAATTAAAAGAAACAGCCACTTCTTTAGATGAATTTTTAAAAAATCTCAATATAAAAGTAAAAATAAAAAATGCTGATGAATTTACAATTCCCAGAATTTCACAATTAACATTAAAAACAAATCAATTTAATCTTACAACACAAAGATATCAAATAGAAGATATAGAAAAAATTTCTAAAGATAAAAATTTTCTAGTGGGAGCAATGGAAGTGAAAGATAAATTTGGAGATAGTGGAATCACAGGAGTATTTATTGCAAAAAAAGATGGAAAGAAAATGAATGTAGATACATTTCTTTTAAGCTGTAGAGTTATGGGAAGAAAAGTAGAAAATGCTATGATGCATTACATTATTGAACATGCAAAGAAAGAAAATATTGAAAAAATTGAAGCCAAGTATTTACCAACCAAGAAAAACCAACCATGCTCATCTTTTTTGGAGGATTTTGGATTTGAAAAAACACAAAATGGTTGGGAATTTAATATACACAAAGATATTAAATTACCAGAACATATTGAGTTAACATAATGTCTCAGAAATTATATGACATTATCTCTAAAGTTATGTCTGTAAATGTTTCTATATTAAGAGATGAAATTGGACCTGATGACATTGAATCTTGGGATTCATTTAATGGCTTATTACTTGTAGATGAATTAGAATCTACATTTAACATTAGTTTCTCATTAGAGGAAAAGTAATAGATGTAAAAAAAATTGAAGACATAAAGAGGCATTTGAAAAATCACGGAGTTTCTCTTGATGAATGAAATTGCTGAATTAACATTTGATGAAATAAAAATTGGACAAAAAGCAACTTTTCTACTCAAATATTAAAAGAACAAATAGAAAAAATTGCAGAACTTTCAGGAGATTTTAATCCATTACATGTAGATGAAGAATATGCCAAAGATACAAAATTTGAAAAACCTATTTGCCATGGAATGATGTTGGCATCGTTTTTTTCAAGATTGGTAGGGATGCATATTCCGGGAAAAAATTCATTATATATGTCACAATCATTAAAATTTTTCTCTCCATGTTATTCAGGAGAACATATCATAGTTGAAGGAATTGTGAATGCAAAAAGTAATGCTACAAAAATTATTACGATAGAAACGAATATTTTTAAAAATAACAAAAAAATTATTACTGGTGAAGCAAAGGTCATGGTTAGAAAGTAATGTTAGAAAATTCTACAGTGTTGATAACTGGTGCAAATAGAGGAATAGGAAGTAAAATCGTACAAGATTTTATGAAATGCAATGCAAAATTAATTTTAATTTTTAATAAACAAAGAAACAACATAGATGAAATAATATCAAGATTTGGAAATAATAATAACATAAAAGTCATTTAGATTGATTTGTCAAAATCTGAAGAGATCGATAATAAATTAGATGAGATTGTTCAAAATGAAAATGTAGATATTTTTATTCATTCAGTAACTCCAGAAATAATCAATAAAAAAATAGAAGAATGTACTTGGGAAGATTTTCAAAATCATATTGATATACAAACAAAATCATTTTATAAAATAACTCAAAAAATAATTCCCAAAATGAAACAAATGAAAAAAGGAAAAATAATTACAATTTTATCTTCATATGTTGTTGGACGTCCACCATCTATGATAAGTCCATACATAGTTGCAAAATATTCACAGTTAGGATTAGTTAAAACATTTGCAGTAGAATTAGGAAAATATGGAATTACTACAAACGCGATTTCCCCATCAATGACAGAAACCGTATTGATAGACAAATTACCAAAAAAATTAAAAGAATTTGAAGTAATGGATAATCCTTCAAAAAGACTTGGAAATACCTTCAGATGTTGTATCATTAGTAACTTTTCTTTGTTCAGATGAAGCAAATTATATGAATGGACAGAATTTTTTGCTCACTGATGGCAAAACTATGCATTAGACCAAAAGATTCAAACTTCTTAACTTAATCAAAATTTCATGGAATTTCTAGTAGATATTGGAGTAGACATTATCAAAATTGACCGATTTAGAGAAAATTCAATTCAAAATAAACCACAATTTTATAAATCAATTTTTTCAGATAGCGAAATAACTAGATGTGAAAAATATTCTGACTCTTTTAGACATTTTGCAGGAATATTTGCAGCCAAAGAAACAGTGAAAAAATGTTGGGAAAATCCATTAGCAATGAAAGATATAGAAATAACTTGGGGAGGAAACGGATAAACCTAATGCTGTTATCATCCCATATAAGAAAAAAGCCAAGGTTTCAATATCATATTCTGAAGAATATGCAATTGCATATACATTAAATTAATTATATAAATTAAGGATTTTTAATTAAATCGTATGCTTTTTAACACAATCGAATTTGTAGTTTTTTTCATTTTTACCATTTCTGTAATTGCTGTTATAAAACATCGAAAATTTCAACACATATTTTTATTGATTGCAAGTTATTTTTTTCTTTTATTTTTCTAGTAATTATTTAATTAGTTTACTAATTTTTTCAACTGTTTTAGATTTCTATGTTGGAAAATTAATTTTTAATACTACTAATAAAAAAAGGAAGAAAATATTTTTATCTTTTAGTTTAGCAGGAAATTTAGGATTACTAGCATTTTTCAAGTATACAGATTTTGCAATAGAACAGTTCAACAGTATATTTACAATTTTTGGAATAAATGTAAATATTGAATTACTACACATTATTCTTCCAATTGGAATATCATTTTATACCTTCCAAACATTAAGTTATACAATTGATATCTATAGAGGAAATTTAACTCCCTCTAAATCATTATCAGAATTTGCATTATTCGTAGCTTTTTTCCTATCATTAGTTGCAGGTCCAATTATTCGTGCAAAAGATTTCCTGCCACAATTACGAGAAAAACTAGATAACTATAACGGAATATCAAAACTAAGACAAATCACAATACATCGCACCAATTTGAAACTAGGAATAACTTTGATGGCTTTTGGATTTCTCAAAAAGATGTTTTTTGCAGATAACATTGCTCCTTTAGTAAATGAGATTTTTGCCAGTCCCATAGGTTTGAATTCATTTGAAATATGGATGGGAACAATTGCATTTGGATTTCAGATATATGGTGATTTTTCTGGTTATTCTGATATTGCAATTGGAACAGCATTAATTTTTGGAATAAAAATTCCAAGAAACTTTAACAAGCCATTCTTTGCATTTTCACCTCCAAATTTTTGGGAAAGATGGCATATTTCGTTATCTTCGTGGGTAAGAGATTATTTGTATTACCCACTAATATGGAACCGAAGAAAATCTATCCCATTTGTAGCAATTTCATTATTTTTTACAATGATCATATTAGGAATTTGGCATGGGGCAGGCTGGAATTTTATTATTTTTGGTATGATTCATGGATTAGTATTAGCTTTTCATAGAATATTTTCATCAATTCTACCAAAAAATATCACAAATATTTTTAAAACAAAAATAGGTAAAGTAGCAGGAATTTTTATTACACAATATTTTGTTTTTATAGCATTTATTGCTTTTAGAGTTCAAGATTTGAATTACATGTCATATGCAATTCAGAAATATGTTTTTATTGATTTTCAAATGAATGAAGCATTCACATTTTTACTGGAACATAAATGGCCTGTAAGCTCAGTAGATGGGAAAGTACATCAAATTACACATTCTAGGAAATAATTATTTTTGTTATTTCTAAAATAATACACAATCATTTTCACAAAGAAATATTTGAGAGTTTCAATTGATATGATTGGTTTGTAATTTTGTATATCCGATTCTTCAGATATTATCAAATTTGTAATAATCCATGCATTGTACAAAATTAATGAATAGTAAAAGTATAGCAACCTTATGGATTGGTTTGAACTATAGTTTTTGGTCTGAATCTTCCTATGCAGGCATAACCTGTCTCTATTCCCCACCGTTGCTTGTAATCAGTTGGAATGGATTGTATGTTGTGTGATATTTCTTTTGGTGAAATATTTGTTGCAAATGTAATGTACTGGTCTGTAAGATTTGATTTTTTTCTTGCATTCTTGTTTGGTAAAATGACTAGAGTAAATGACTCGACATGCCCTGATGCGGATTGTATCATACAATTTGAAATTGATTTTCTATCTCCATTAACATATTGTAAAATGGCATCTTTAATTCTTGGAGTCTTTTTTGCAGGCATTAGAAATTTCAAGTGTTTTTGTTTTATCACAGAAATTATTCCAGCTGTAAAAAACTCTCTATCAACTAATAACAATTTG